>JAVCCT010000129.1 GCA_030765325.1 Candidatus Stygibacter frigidus
CCAAAGAATGGCTAAAAAAATTTTAACAAAGTGGTACACTTTTCAAAGAGAATACTGGACACTTTTCAATGAATATCTACACACAATAGAAAAGTTTGTCATTGAATTATTAGAAAGTCAAGACTTTAGTTATATCTATGCTCCTGAAACATCACATGATTCAGATAGACCAGAGCGAAGAAGTTATGAAAATGTATTACTGCTTGAGAGATTAAGAGAAGCTTTGCTGGGAACTGCGAGTTCCAGCTCGTAGCACTTCTGGGAATTTCTCAATATACTAAGGAATCAGTAAAATGGTATTAGGAATTTATAGTATGAAATATGAAAGAAAAGGGAAATGTTAGTTACGAAGAAAGAGAAAAGCTGGAGCTTTCCACTCCCAGAGGAAATATATGTCAGAGAAACAGGTTGCTTATACTGAAAAACTTACTATATTTTCGGTAAAATAATGAAGGAGAATAATCTGTGAAGCACTATGAAAAGGTATTTTACTACATTGCAGGTCATCGTAGGGGTTGGGTATTTTCATCAAGTGACTTAATCTACAAATTTGCACGAAAAGAAGCAGATACAAGCTTGAAATATCTGGTAAAAAAGGGGAAGATTCGGAGGATCAACCGGGGATTGTATGATTACCCAAAATATAGCGATTTACTAAATCAGAATTTAAGTCCTGATATCGATCAGGTAGCGAGAGCTTATGCACGCAAGTTTAACTGGCGAATAGAAATATCGGGTGAGAGTGCTCTTAATATTTTAGGGATATCAACTCAAGTACCAGGTCGCTATGTTTATTTGAGTGATGGACCCAATAGAAGCTATGATGTTTTAGGAACTACTTTGGAGTTTAGAAAATCGGCATTAAAGGGAATTGGTTTCAAAAATAAGGAAAGTTCGTTACTTATTCAGGGTTTACAATCATTAGGTAAGGCTCATATAACTCAAGAAATCATTAAGAAGTTAAGATTGCAAATAGACCCTAAACTGTATAATAAGATTTTGAAGGATGCAAAAGTCACTAAAATCTGGATTTATGAAATAATAAAAGAAGTCTGCCATGAGGAGGAATTGTGAATTCAATAGCTAATCTTTCAGAAAAAGAGCGAGAAGATCTATTTCGAGAAACAGCAAGCAGGAAACATATCACCAATGCTGTTGTGGAAAAGGATTTCTGGGTAGTCTGGTCTCTTGACAAAATATTTTCACATAGCCTTCTGGGTGCTAATCTGAAGTTCAAAGGTGGAACCAGTCTATCAAAGATTTATGGACTAATTGAGAGATTTTCTGAGGATATAGATTTGATACTAAATTGGGATTTATTAACAACAGAAGATCCTCTTGAAAAAAGATCCAATACAAAGCAGGCAAAATTCAATATTGAACTAAATGAGAAAGCAAAGAAATACATAAAGAGCGAGCTATTACCAATAGTATCAGATATTCTTAAGCCTCATTGCAAGTGCCGGATAAAACAAGATGATGGTTTCTCAATAGAAATTGATTATCCTTCCAGTTTCAGAGATTCTGCAATATTACCACATATTTTATTGGAAATAGGACCATTAGCAATGTGGGATCCTTCCCGGGATTTTACTATCATGTCATACTCAGCACAGGAATTTCCTGAGTTATTTGAAAACCCAACATGCAAGGTGATAGCAATATTTGCAGAAAGAACTTTTTGGGAAAAAGCCACTATTTTGCATCAACAGGCAAATCGTGCAGCAGATAAGCCTATCCCATCACGTTATTCCAGGCATTATTATGATCTGGCAATGATGGCTCAATCAGGTATTAAGGATAAAGCCTTGGATAATATAAGCTTGCTAAAGAATGTAATTGAGTTTAAACAAAGGTTTTACTCCTGTAAGTGGGCGCAATATGAAAAGGCATTACCTGGAACTTTTAAGTTAATTCCTCCAGAATACAGAATTAAGGAGTTAAAAAAAGATTACATTGCAATGCAAAATATGATTTACGGAGAAAGAATTGAGATTGATGAATTATTAAACAGATTAAAAAAATTAGAGGATGAAATTAATAATCTGGAAGTGAGTAGATAAATCATAATGATAGAAAACACAGTAGAAGATTTTGTAATAGAATTATTAGAAGAGCAGGGATACCATTATATCTATGCTCCAGACATCTCTCATGATAGTGATAGACCAGAACGAAAAAGTTATGAAGATGTATTACTGATAGAGAGGTTGAGAGAAGCAGTTAGCAGAATTAATTCGGGTGTACCTTTTGAGGCACAGAAAGAGGCGATAAAGGAAATAGAGAGGTTACATTCCCCGGAACTGATTGCTAATAATGAGAGTTTTCATCGGATGCTGACAGAAGGGATAAATGTGACTTATCAAAAGGGAGGACAGCAGCGGGGTGATCTGGTGTGGCTGGTGGATTTTGAGGAGCCATTAAATAATGACTTTGTGGTTGCTAATCAATTTACTGTAATAGAGAATGGGGTAAATAAAAGACCTGATGTGATAATATTTATCAATGGGTTACCATTGGTGGTGATAGAGCTAAAGAATCCGACTGATGAGAATGCTACTATCAGGTCAGCATATAAGCAATTGCAGACTTATAAGGCGATGATACCGGGTTTATTTACTTATAATGGATTTATGGTAATATCTGATGGACTTGAAGCAAAGTCAGGTTCATTATCAGCAGGATTTAGCAGGTTTATGTCGTGGCCTGTCTGCGTGGGACGCACAGGCGGGGCTGTCAATGTGGGACGCACAGGCGGGGCTGTCAATGTGGGTCGCACAGGCGGGGAGGAATCATTCTATTACAATAAGTATTTTACTTATGTGATAGAGTGTGAGGATGGGAGTTTATATATTGGTCAAACTTCAAATTTAATGAATCGATGGGAACAACATGTTACAGGTAAAGGTGCTGATTGGACTAAAAGTCATAAACCATTACGCATAATACATCATGAGGTATTTTTAACTCGAGAGGAAGCCGTACGAAGAGAGAAAGAATTAAAAACAGGTTTTGGCAGAAAATGGATAAAAAGAGAAATTAAGGCTGGAAGAAATAAACCATATTATTTAAACAGTGATATTGAGATTAAAGCATCCAAGAAATCAGATACTACTACCTGGCATACAGGATACATCTCTGAATTAGAAACGCTAATCAAAGGGATGTTGAATAAGGCAACTTTACTGGACTTGATCAGGCATTTTATTGTGTTTGATAAATCCAGGAAGGAAGATGCTGAAACTGGGATAACTACAATATCCACCGTGAAAAAACTGGCAGCTTACCATCAATATTATGCAGTGAATAAAGCAGTGGAATCCACCTTAAAGGCAGCAGGAGAAAATGGCAACCGTAAAGGTGGCGTGGTCTGGCATACTCAAGGATCGGGGAAATCTTTATCCATGGTGTTTTTTGCTGGTAAAATAGTGCTGGCACTTGATAATCCTACAATAGTAGTGATAACAGACCGTAATGATCTTGATGATCAGTTATTTGATACTTTTGGTTCATCTAAGCAATTACTGCGTCAAGAGCCTAAGCAGGCACAAAATCGGCAGCATTTGAAGGAACTTCTTAAAGTTGCTTCGGGTGGCGTGGTATTTTCTACTATTCATAAATTTAATCCTGAAGAAGGTAATGTATATGAAACCTTATCAAAGCGGCGGAATATAGTAGTGATAGCTGATGAGGCACATAGAACGCAATATGGCTTCAAGGCAAGAATAATTGATGATAAGGATGAGGATGGAAATGTAATTGGTAAAAAGACCGTATATGGACTGGCAAAATATCTGCGGGATGCTTTGCCGAATGCTACCTATCTGGGCTTTACGGGCACACCGATAGAAAAGGAAGATAAGAATACTCCGGCTGTATTTGGGAGTTATATTGATATTTATGATATTGCTCAATCTGTGGAAGATGGGGCAACTGTGCATATATTTTATGAGAGCAGGCTGGCAAAGATAGCTTTGAGTGATAAGGGTAAAAAGCTGATAGATGATCTGGAAACTGACCTTATTGAAGAAGACCTGAGCACTACTCAGAAATATAAAGCAAAATGGACACAACTGGAAGCACTTATCGGCAGTGAGAATAGAATAAAGAAGATAGCCAGAGATATCATCAATCATTTTGAGCTGAGGCAGGAAGTATTTGAAGGGAAAGGGATGATCGTGAGCATGTCCCGCCGGATAGCTGCTGAGCTTTTTAATGAGATAATAAACATTAAACCTGTGTGGTATTCTGAGGAACTGCATAAGGGCAAGATCAAGGTGGTGATGACTAGTACATCTTCTGATGGACCCGTATTAGCCAGGCTGCATACAACTAAGGATCAGAGGCGAATATTAGCAGACAGGATGCGTGATCCTGATGATGAATTAGAGCTGGTGATCGTTTGTGATATGTGGCTTACGGGGTTTGATGTTCCCAGCTTGCATACGCTATATATTGATAAACCGATGAAAGGTCATAACCTGATGCAGGCAATAGCGCGAGTGAATAGGGTTTATAAAGATAAAGAGGGTGGCTTGATAGTTGATTATCTGGGGATAGCGTCTGACCTTAAAACCGCACTTTCTTTTTATTCTGATTCTGGCGGAAGGGGTGACCCATTATTACCGCAGCAGCAGGCAGTTAATCTTATGCTTGAGAAGCTGGAAGTGGTATCAGCGATGTTTCATGGCTTTGCTTATGAAGAATATTTTGACGCTGATACCTCAAAGAAGCTGGCTATTATCCTGGCAGCAGAAGAACATATCTTAGGCTTAGAAGAAGGCAAGAAACGATATGTGCGGGAAGTGACGGCACTATCAAGAGCTTTTGCCATTGCCATACCGCATGAGCAGGCAATGGACGTGAAAGATGAAGTAGCTTTATTTCAGGCAGTCAAAGCCAGACTGGTGAAATTTGAAGCAGCAGGCAGTGGCAGAACTGATCAAGAGATAGAAACAGCTATCCGGCAGGTAATAGATCAGGCGCTGGTAACAGAGAAAGTGATTGATATATTTGATGCTGCCGGGATAAAGAAACCTAATATCTCGATAATGTCAGAAGAGTTTTTATTAGAACTCAAGGGTATGAAGCATAAGAATATTGCTTTAGAAGTATTGAGGAAGCTATTAAATGATGAGATAAAAGCACGCGCAAAGACTAATCTGGTGAAAAGCAGGTCACTGATGGAGATGCTGGAAGAATCTATTAAGAAATATCAGAATAAGATACTTACTGCTGCGGAAGTGATTGATGAACTTATCAGGCTGAGTAAAGATATTGTGAAGATAGATAAAGAAGCAGAGGAGATGCATTTCTCCAAGTTTGAATATGCTTTTTATTCTGCTGTGGCTAATAATGAAAGTGCCCGGGAACTGATGCAGAAAGACAAATTACGGGAACTGGCAGTTGTATTAACAAAAAGAGTACAGAG
>JAVCCT010000215.1 GCA_030765325.1 Candidatus Stygibacter frigidus
AAATTGAACGCATCAGGCAATTACGCCCGGACATGATCCTCATGGCTGGTGGGGTGGATGGTGGAACCACAAAGCATGTAGCTGAAATGGCTGAGCTGGTGGGCGCTGCTGATCCCAAGCCAAGATTAGGTTCAAGCTACAAACTTCCTATCATCTATGCTGGTAATACTGATGCGAGGGATATTATCAAGGAAACTCTGGAAAAGAAAGTTGATCTGATCATTACCGATAATCTCCGTCCCACTATGGAACGCGAAAATCTGGGTCCGGCAAGAGATAAGATCCATGATCTTTTTATGGAGCACGTTATGAAACAGGCTCCGGGCTATAACAAATTGATGAAATGGACGATTGGTCCCTTGAATGGAAAAATGGAAAATATCCCCATCATGCCTACACCCGCTGCTGTGGGAAATATTATGAAAACTATTGCCCGTAACTATAAAATCGAGGTAGTAGGGGTTGATATTGGTGGGGCTACTACTGATGTATTTTCTGTATTCACGGATGAACATGTCTTTAATAGAACAGTTTCTGCCAATCTTGGTCTAAGCTATAGTATCTCTAATGTGCTGGCAACTGCCGGTATCAAAAATATTATGCGCTGGGTTCCTTTTAATATTGATGAATACGAAGTACGGAATATGATCAAGAATAAAATGATCCGTCCAACAACTATTCCTCAAAAACTGGAAGAACTTGTTCTGGAACAGGCTATTGCCAAAGAAGCACTTAAATACGCTTTTATCCAGCATAAGGAATTTGCCGTTTCTCTTAAGGGTGCTCAACGTCAGCGTGGTATTGATGAAGCATTCTCACAAAGTACTTCTGGAGAAACTATTGTGAACATGATGTCGCTTGATCTGCTGGTTGGTTCTGGTGGTGTGCTTTCGCATGCACCCCGCAGGCATCAGGCAGTGATGATGATTATAGATGCTTTCCTGCCCGAAGGTATCACTCGTCTTGCCGTGGATAGTATCTTTGTGATGCCTCATTTAGGAGTTTTGGCTGAAATATCTGAAAAAGCAGCTACTGAAGTTTTTGAAAAGGATTGCATTATCTATCTGGGTACTTGTGTGGCTCCAGTGGGTAAAGGTAAATATGGAAAAACAGCTCTTTCGGCTGAGATCACACTTCCAGACGGTTCCACATTCAAGGAAGATATTCCCTTTGGTGAATTAAGATTATTAAAATGTGGCGTGGGTGAGAAGGCAAAAGCAGTTCTCAAACCATCCCAAGGTCTTGATATTGGCGAAGGTAAAAATCAGGAAATTACTACGGTATTACATGGTGGCGTTGTGGGTATTGTATTGGATACAAGAGGAAGAAACCCATTTGATCTTCCAGAAAATACTGAAGAGCGCGTTACATTATTAAAAAAATGGATGCGGGAATTGACAGCATATCCCGAATCTATCTTAAATTAGGAGGTAAAAATGGCTCAAGCTTATTCCGCTGGTTTAACTGTTACCGAAAGTATTACCCTGCGAAAAGAACGCATACTTCCTCTAAAAGGACAGGTTCTGGTCAAAAAAGGTGATAAGGTGAAAGCTCAAGACCTGGTGGCTCAAACTCTGCTGCCTGGTAAAGTTATGCCTTTTAACCTGGCTAATAAAATCGGTGTTCCTGCTGACCAGGTAAATAATTATGTGAAAATTAAAGAAGGCGATAATATCACGAAAGGCGATGTAATTGCTCAGACAAATGGTTTCCTGGGTATGTTTAAAACTACTGTGAAATCACCACTTACGGGTGAAATAGAAAATATCTCTAAGATCACGGGACAGCTGCTGCTGCGCGAACCTCGTATTCCAGTGCAGGTGAAAGCCTTCATAGATGGGATTGTGGTGGAAGTGGTGCCAGAAGAAGGCGTGATCATCGAAAATCGCTCTGCTTACGTGCAGGGTATTTTTGGCATTGGCGGCGAAACTTATGGCCAGATCAAAGTTCTGGTAAAAAATCCTCAGGATACAATAAACAAAGATGATCTGGATGAAAGTTGCAAAGGCAAAATCTGTGTCTGCGGTGCCATGGTTGATTATGATACTATCATCAAAGCTCAGAAAATTGGCGTTAGTGCCCTTATCACCGGGGGTATTGATGATAATGACCTCAAAAAACTGCTTGGCTATAATATCGGTGTTGCCATCACGGGTCATGAGAATATTGGTCTTTCCATTATCTGTACTGAAGGTTTTGGTAATATCAAAATGGCTGAAAATACTTTTGCACTACTTAAGAAATTTGATGGACACGAAGCTTCATGCCACGGTATGACCCAGATCAGAGCAGGTGTGATGAGACCTGAGATCATTATTCCCCTGGAATTTTCTGAAAAAGATCTTAAGGTGGAAGCTCCTAAATCTTCTACTTTAGAGATAGGCTCTCGTATCCGTATCATCCGCCAGCCAAATTTCGGCGAGATAGGTAAGATCACTGCCCTGCCCGAAGAACTCACAAAAGTGGAATCTGAAACCCTTGTCCGCATCCTCGAAGCAGAACTCGATAATGGTAAGAAAATCAGCATACCACGCGCTAATGTGGAAGTAATCCAAGAATAATTATTTAATAATATCAGGTGATTGAATCTCATTTTTCAATTACCTAAGATAACAAATAAGGCAGCTTTTAAATCAAAAGCTGCCTTCCTTTTTATCCCACTGCTACATTATTAAGTTACCAATTACATCTTTTAATCCCTATAACACCAGTTCTAAACCCCCATATAAAACACCCCTGAGCCAGAACAACTTAGCACTATCTCACAAAAAAATGTCACTACGTGCTAAGTTGCTCTTGAGTAATTCCACTTTTTAGTTATTTTATTAATATAGTAAGTGATTTTCAGATCTGAGGGAAGATCTGAAGAAGATTGCTATAATATTTTAAATAAGGTGGGAAAGATGAAAAATCTATCAGGTAAAACTGTGATCGATTTCGTGCAGCGGAATTTTGAGGTGCATGGTGAATTTGAAGGCATTGTGTATCGCACCAATCGAATCGGCACGCAGGAACATTATCCCTATAACCCGGTATCATATTATCAGCGGACTCCGCTGGT
>JAVCCT010000365.1 GCA_030765325.1 Candidatus Stygibacter frigidus
AATGTCACTACGTGCTTAGTTGTTCCTCTTCATAAAGTCTTTATTTGCTAAGTAAATATAATTTATAGGACTTATAGGCGTTATATGTCCTATAATCATATTTTAGAAGGTATAGCAGAAATATTTTAAATTCGGGTGATCCCAGATAATTGTAAGAAATATTTGACAAAGTACTGGTATAGATATAAATGAAGAAAAAGGAGCAGAAATGTCAGAGAGCAGCCTAAATCAGGAAAATCGGCAGGAATATCTTATTTCTGGAAGAGTTCAAGGAGTAGGGTACAGGTACTTTGTTCTGCAAACAGCTCATAAATATAATATTCGGGGAAGAGTAAAAAATTTGAGCAATGGCAAAGTAAGAGTGAGAGCAATAGGTGGTGATCTGCAAGGTTTTGAAAAAGAACTCTGGCAGGGGTCCGGTTTTTCTACAGTAGAGCAGGTAGATAAATCAGAACTACCGGAATCGTTGGGATATGCGAATTTCTCAATCGAATAATATTATATTACTTCTTTTCATCGCTACTTTAGTGAATTTATCGGGGATGAGCAGTCGACCTTTATATGTGACTCCGTCTGATAAATATTATATTGTGAAGCCGGGAGATACGTTGAGCCTTATCAGCCGGCAATCCGGGGTTTCTGTAGCAAATTTGAAACTCTATAATGATCTTGATAGTGACAGGATAGAGATAGGACAAAAAATATATTATGCTCCGCATCACGCCATGAAGCGCATTTATATCACAGAACGAGATGTTCCACCAGATGGGAAGCACATTGTATCTAAGGGTGATGATTTGCCATTGATCGCTAAAATGTATGGTCTTGATCTGCTGGATCTGGTGCATTACAATCGGATAACAAGCTGGGAATTAACTCCCGGTGATGTGATCTATTTAACAGAAAAAGGGCTTGATGAAGAACCTGTGGCAAAAAAGGAGCCTGTAAAAGTAACTACTTCCACGAAGCCATCTGGTTCGAGTTCTAAACCAAAACCTAAGTCTAAACCCGTAAAACCGAAGGAAAAGCAAATCGCCCCTAACGCTCCAGGCAGGCTTCAGCATTTACCAGTGGAAACCTATACAATCACCTGCCGTTTCAACAAAAAAGATCGTCATCAGGGAATAGATCTGGCAGCACCTTTGGGAACGCCGATTTATGCTGTCTGGGATGGGAAAGTGATTTATTCCGGGGTTCAGAAGGGATATGGCAATCTTGTGATATTAGAGCATCCTGACCGGGTGATGACGGTGTATGCGCATAATGAGACAAATATAGTAGAAGCGGGAGAAAGTGTGAAAGCAGGAGATAAAATAGCCTCAATGGGTTCGACCGGAAGATCGTCGGGAAATCACCTTCATTTTGAGATCAGAAAGGCAGGTCAACCCCTTGATCCGGAACAATATCTCAATGTACAAGGAAGATAACATGGCTGAAAAAGAATTTTATTATATAGGTGAGGTGGCAAAACAGATAAATATTCATGAGCAGACAATTCGTGAATATGAAAGGCGGGGATTGATCAAGCCTCAGAGAAGTACCCGTAATACGCGGATATTTACAAAAAAAGATTTGCTTCAAATAGAAATAATCATTACATTGACGCAGGAATTGGGAATAAATTTATCTGGAGTGAAGCTGGTAATGGAACTGGCAGAGATCGGAAAGATGAGTGATGATGAGCTTCTCGATTTTATTACAGACAATATGCCAGAACTCCTGGAATTTGCTCCCAAAACAAAAAGTTGACGAGATAACAGACGAGTATAAAGTTGCAGGTTAGAGTAAGAAACTTGGGGATTTTTAACTGGAATCGGGGTATTAAAGGATAGATTAAGGAGATGGTTAATGAGTGAGAATGTGTTTGATGATCGAGGATTGCAGTCTTATTTAAATGAGATAGCCAAGGTCGATCCGTTAACACGTGAAGAAGAAGAAAGATTAGCCTTTAAAGCTCAAAATGGTGATAAAGAAGCAATAAATAGAATTTTGACAGCTAACTTGAAGTTTGTGGTACGCGTAGCGGCTCGTTATCAAAATCGCGGACTCACTTTGAGTGAATTGATCAGCGAGGGTAACCAGGGATTGATCAAAGCTATCGAGAAATTTGAACCTGAGCGCCACAATAAATTCATTTCCTATGCCGTCTGGTGGATCAAACAGCGGATCATTAGTGCGTTAACAGAGAAGAATAATCTGATACGCATGCCTCTTGATAAGGTGAATCTGCTTAATAAAATCAATAAGCAAAAAGAGATGGTCTTTAGTATCACGGGAAATAGACCAGATGAAAAGGAAATATCAGAAGACACTAATGTGCCTTTGAGGCATATCAAGAAAGTTAAAATGCAGGAGATCAATACAGTATCTGTTCATGATAAGAGTCATAATTCACCTCAGGGTCAGATCGATTTTGACAACTTTTTAAGAGATGTTTCCATTTCTGATCCCAAAGAGCTTTATCTGGCAAAAAAACGTGATAAAAAGATAGAAAGAGCTTTGAATGAATTGCCAGCTCGCGATTCTTTTATCATCAGAGAATATTTTGGACTGGAAGGGAAAAAAGGCAAAAACTTTGCTCAAATAGCTGAAGCGCTGGGATTATCGAGGGAACGGGTACGTCAGATTCAGAAGAAGGCACTGGAAAGAGTAGCAGAAACACTGGATTTTGATTATGAAGAGGAATTTATTTATAATACGAATTCAACCAATACTCTTTAACGAAGAAATATTCTGACGCAATAGCTCATAAAAGAGGGAAAAGCTTTACAATACAGCGGTTACGTATTCTAATGAAAAATGGAGGTTGTTCATGTATAAATTGAATGTAATATCAGATTTTTCTTCAGCCCACCGTCTGGAGGGATATGAAGGGGCATGCCATAATCTGCATGGTCACAATTGGAAAGTCAGAGTAGGAATTCTGGCTTCTCAGGTAGATGATATTGGTATGACTGTGGATTTTGGAATAGTGAAGCAGCATTTGAATTCACTGATGGCAGAGCTTGATCATGGTTATTTAAACGAAATGGAATGTTTTAAAGGGATGAATCCAACATCTGAGAATATAGCCAAATATATATTTAACCGTCTTAGTCAGGTATTGAATGGAGATTTTGTAAGAGTAGCAGAAATAGAAATCTGGGAAAGTGAACGCTCTTCTATGGTATACTTTGAATGATCAGGATAATTGAATCAGAATTCCTTACCAGTGCTGTAACCTCAGATCAGTATCCAGCTAGTCTATTTGCTGAGTTTGCCTTTGTGGGGAGGTCAAATGTGGGGAAATCATCATTATTGAACACACTATTGAACCGTAAGTCTCTGGCAAAAGTGAGTGGTCAACCTGGGAAAACGCGTTTAGTGAATTTTTTTAAGGTAAGATTTAAATCCGAAGAAGAAGATGGTTTTTTCACACTGGTGGATTTGCCTGGCTATGGTTTTGCCAGAGTGAGTAAAACTGAGCGTGACAAATGGAAGAAGATGATCAGTGAGTATTTTAGCATGCGATTACAGCTGCAGGCAGTATTCGTGCTGGTAGATATCCGTCATAAAGCTGATCCTAAAGATATTGATGTGATCCGTATGCTGTCTGAAATTGGCAAAACCTGCTGTGTGATTGCTACCAAGAGTGATAAAGTAGCCATGTCAAAACATCCGGAAAGGCTGCGGGAATTACGAGCCGGCTTAGGTTTGCAGCAGGAAAAAATATTTGCTGTTTCTTCATTAAAGAAAAAAGGTGTTACAGAAGTCATTAAATGGCTTGAAAGTATCGTAATTTAGGAATAAGAGGTTTTATTGATGATATTAGAAAAGATAACCAGCCCGGAAATGATCAAAAAGTTAAGTATCAGTGAATTGCGAGCTCTGGCAGAGGAAGTGCGTAAACGCATAATTGAAGTAACCGCCAAAAATGGGGGACATATAGGTCCCAGTCTGGGAGCAACTGACCTGGCAATAGCGCTTTTGCACGTTTTTGAGCCAGCTAAGGACAGAATAGTGTGGGATGTGGGACATCAGAGCTATGCTTATAAAATTCTAACTGGTCGTAATGACAGATTTGATACATTACGCGAGTATGAGGGTATCAGTGGTTTCAACCGGATGAGTGAAAGTCCTTATGATGCTTTTGGGGTGGGGCACAGCAGCACTTCGATCTCAGCAGCTCTGGGGATAACTATGGCAAAAGTGACTTTGGAAGAGCCAGGATTAGCAATTGCTGTTATTGGAGACGGAGCATTAACTGGGGGTATGGCATTTGAAGCACTTAACCATGCCGGGCATCTCAATAAAAATCTTATAGTAATTTTAAATGATAATAATATGTCAATCTCACCTAATGTGGGAGCATTACAGAAATATTTTGCTGATTTTCTGGTGAGCAGGTCATATAATAAATTGAAAGGCAAGATCTGGGATATTTTGCAAAATCTGCCTACTTCTGACCATACTAAACGACGAATGCTCCATTTTGTCCAGAAATTTGAGGGGAATATAGTCAGTACTTTTGCCCCGAACATTATTTTTGAAGACTTGGGCTTTAAATATGCCGGACCTATTGATGGACATAATATAGCCCAACTGACCCGAACATTTCGCAGAGCACGCGATAATATGGAAGGTCCTGTTCTTTTGCATGTGATCACCCGAAAAGGAAAGGGTTATGTTCCCGCAGAAACAAATGCCGCCAAGTTTCATGGATTGGGACCATTTCAGGTGGAGACCGGTGAATGCCTGAGTAAATCTGAAGTTACTTATTCCAGAGTATTTGGGCAAAAATTAACTGAGCTTGCCCGGGAAAATAAGCGCATCGTTGCTATTACGGCAGCGATGACCGATGGTACCGGGTTATCAGAATTTGCTAAAGAATTTCCAGAACGCTTTTTTGATGTAGGTATTGCAGAACAACATGCAGTCACTTTTGCTGCAGGATTTGCTACTCGCAAGATGAAACCTGTAGTGGCAATATATTCTACGTTTATGCAGAGGGCTTATGATCAATTGATCCATGATGTAGCTTTGCAGAAACTGCCGGTTGTATTTTGCCTGGATAGGGCAGGATTGGTGGGAGAAGATGGGGCAACGCATCATGGCAGTTTTGATATCTCATATCTGGGATTGATCCCTGATCTGGTGATAATGGCACCCAGCAGCAGTGAAGAGCTGCAAAAAATGCTTGCCTTCGCCTGTGATTATGAAGCTGGTCCAGTGGCAATCAGATATGCTCGTGGTCTGGCACCGCAATGTGATACCCGGGAAGTGGAAATCAGTTTAGGCAAATCATACGCAGTTTCTGAGGGAGAAAAGATCGCTGTAATTGGAGTTGGCAATTACTTTTTTGAGGCAGAGAAACTGGCAAAGATGATCAAGGAAAAATATCAGATTGACCCTGTACTGATTGATCCCCGCTTCATTAAACCACTTGATATTGAATTGCTCACAAAATTGGGATCCCAGGTGGACATAGTGATAACTCTTGAAGATAATGCCTTGAAAGGTGGATTTGGCATGAATATTAGTAATTTTTATTGCAATACTGATGTCAAAGTGTATTCATTTGGTCTTCCAGATGAATTTATCACCCATGGCAAGATAGGAATTCTTAAATCACACTATGGTTTGGATGCTGCCCATATTTTGAAAGAGCTGGAAGAGAAGGAAATATTTTAGAGTGACTTTTAATCAGGATACCATTGCTGCTCAATCAACTGCTGCCGGTAAAGGCGCAATACATATTATCAGGTTGAGCGGATCTGATGCAATCCCGGTTTGTGATAAAATATTCAAAGCAAAAAAATCTCTGGCAGAAACCCCCAGCCGATATGCGACTTTTGGCAAAATATATACTGATAAACAATTAATTGATGAAGTACTGGTGACAGTATTCCGGGCTCCAGAAAGTTATACCGGTGAAGATATGGTGGAAATATCCTGTCATGGCAATCAATATATAGCAGCTCAAATACTGGAAAATATTCTTCAATTTGCCAGAATAGCTGAGCCGGGAGAATTCACTCAACGTGCCTTTATAAATAATAAACTTGATCTTACTCAAGCTGAAGCTGTGGGAGACCTGTTATCTGCCTCAACTCGCTTTGCCCATAAAATAGCTATCGATCAAATGGATGGGAGACTTAAACAAAAAATCAGTTCAATATTAGAAATTATCACAAAGATACGCATTGGATTGGAATTAGAGATAGATTTTCCTGAAGATTACCAGGACTCAATATGCATTGAGGAAATTTCATTGGAAATTTCCAGATTGAAAACTGACCTTGAAATGCTGGTAGCAAGCGGTAGAGATGGAGTGATCCTAAGGGATGGCTATCGGGTTAGTCTAATAGGCAGCCCTAATGTGGGTAAATCGAGTATTTTTAATGCTCTGCTTGAATCTGAAAGAGCAATTGTCACTCCAGTGCCGGGAACAACCAGGGATTATCTGGAAGAAGCTATAGCTTTATCAGGATTTTTGATAATTTTTTATGATACCGCAGGATTGCGTGATACTGAAGACCCTCTGGAAAAAATGGGTATAGCTCGCAGCATGAATATTATAGAAAAATCTGATCTGGTGATCTATGTAACTGATTCTCAGCAGCAGGATAGCGAAATAGATAAATTACAAGAAGTAGTAAAGAAAAAGAAGCTTCTTAAAGTAATAAATAAAACAGATATAATTTCCTCTTCTCTTATTAATAAATATCTTCAGCAGGAATATATTCCATGTTCAACTGTCCTTAAGGGTGGTCTTGAAAAGCTGAAGGCAGCAATATTGCAGGAAATCAATATCAGACCAGAAGAATTTGATATTCCACCATTGACCAATACACGTCAGATCGCTGCTGCGAGAAAAGCTCTGGAAGAATTACAGCGGTTTGAAGATACCTTGAAATCTGAAGGCAGCGTAGAGTTTCTGGCATTTGATCTTTTGCAGGTAAGCAAGGCTCTGGAAGAGATTACAGGAGTGATAACTACAGATGATATTCTGGATAAGATATTCTCCAGCTATTGTATTGGTAAATAGATGCTATATGGGGCAATGACTAAATTTAATTGACAATAATAGTAAGAAATATTATTCAAATATCGGATGATGAAGATGATTTGTCAATTGCTCAGATCATCGGTAGAATTGGAAAAATAAAGAGGAAAAATGAAAATAGGATTAATAGGTTTACAAAATTCCGGAAAAACCACGATATTTAATGCTCTTACAGGTTTGGATGCGGAAGTTACATCATACAGCAGTCAGAAGCTTGAACCCAATATTGGAGTGGTAGAAGTCCCTGATGAAAGAATTGATTGGCTATCAGAGCATTATCAGCCCAAGAAAACTATTTATACTCATATAGAATTTACTGATTTTGCCGGGCTTAGTTCCGGTAGCAAGGAGGGTGAGACATTTTCTGCTGAATCTCTGGGATTGATAAAAACCTCTGAAGCTCTTGCTTTGGTGATCAGAAATTTTAATGATGAGATTATCAGCCAAAGTCAAGGAGAGCCTGAGCCTATATCCGATATTGAACAGATCATGGAAGATATGATCATCAGCGATTTGATCCTGGTAGAAAAGAGACTGGAAAGGATCGAGAAAGATAAAAAAAGAGGTATGAATCTGGCAGAATTGCAGATAGAGGAACATACCCTGGCGCGGATCAATGAGCAATTGAACAATTCAGTTCCGGTGAGAGACCTGGAGTTTAGCCCTGAAGAAGAAAAAGCGATCAGGGGATTCAGATTACTTACTGAGAAGCCAATTATGATCCTCTTGAATTCAGATGAGAATAATTTTGGTAAAAATGGCGATCTTATCAGTAAAATCGAAGAAGACTATCGCGTTATAGAGCTTGCGGGTAATTTTGAAATGGAACTTAGTAAACTTGATAGTGAAGAAGCAGAGATGTTCATGGAAGATATGAATATCAGTGAATCTGCCGTAAACCGTCTCATCAGATTTTCTTATGATATGCTGGGATTGATCAGCTTTTTCACGGTAGGAAAAGATGAAGTGAGAGCCTGGACTATTACTACAGGTGATAATGCTGTGGTTGCTGCTGGAAAGATACATTCAGACCTGGCACGTGGATTTATCCGGGCAGAGTGTTTTCACTATGATAAACTTAAGGAACTGGGTTCAGAAAAAGCTTTAAGAGAGAAAGGACTTTTTAGACTTGAAGGTAAAACTTACAAAGTTCAGGATGGGGATATTGTTAATATAAGGTTTAGTGTGTGATTATGGATGAAAAGCAGACAATTAATTTTAAGTCAATAATTATCTGGCTTCTTTTTTTGATCTTATCTATTCTATTGCTGGTGGCAATAAGTGTTGATAGCCAGAAGATTATCACAGATTACGATAATATTATCCAGAGTGGTATGTCATTTCTGGATGTGGTAAAGATGAATTTTCCTGATGTGAGTAATCCAATTGGACCGTTTGGCGCGTGTATGAGTTACTGGCTAAGTTATTTGTTTGGCAGAATCCTCTGTATCTCGCTGTTGCTGGGCATGATCATGTATTCCTTTTTTAATATTTTCACCTTCACTCAGGAAAATATCCTCAGCAAGACAATTTGCTTTGTGGTAATGGCTTTCTTCGTGAATATCATTGTGATCACTGTAACCCACAAACAACCGCAGATCCCCGGTCTATTTACATCTTTCTTCAGGACTTTTCTCAATAATATGTTTGGCACTACAGGAACCATCATAATTGCTTCAGTGATAATTGTTGTGATGGTAATTATAATATTTGAGCTGGGACTTATTTGGCGCTTTTTCTGCTGGCTGGCGAAGATCATCAGCAGTTTCTTTAAAATGATCTTAAAACCAAAAGAAAAGAAAATTGCTAAAGAAAAACCTGTCACTAAACCAAGACAACCAAAATTAGTAATTCATTCTGAAAGTATTGAAGATGATGATGATGACCCTCAAATTAATCTGGATATTGAAGAATTAATTCAAGAAGTTCCCAAAAGGGTTATAACACCCCAAATCAATAAAACTCCCCCCAAAAAGGAAGAAAAGAAAATTATAAAACAGGTCAAAAAACGAGATAATCCCAATAATTATCAACCACCTGCTGATGGAAAATATCATCTTCCTAAAATCTCTGATTTCCTGCAGGAAACTTCCAGCCAGATATCTGATCGTAAATCCATTGAGGAAAATATCGCTGAAGTAAGCAATGTGTTGCAAAACAAACTTGCAGAATTCCAGGTGGAGGCAACAGTAAAAAATGTGAATATTGGGCCAATAGTAACTCAATACGAACTGGAACCTGCTCCAGGAGTTAAAGTTAATACATTTAATAACTTATCAAAAGACCTGGCTCTGGCACTTAAAGCTAAAAGCCTGAGGGTGGAGGCACCTATTCCCGGAAAAGGGTATATTGGTATTGAAGTACCTAATATTCAAAGGGATATTATCTATCTGCGCGACATAATGCTTTCACCGCAAATGAAAAAGATGGAAAGCAAACTTGCTTTTGCCCTTGGCAAAGATATTTCCGGAAATCCTGTTGTAGCTGACCTCGCTAGAATGCCGCATCTATTGATTGCCGGTGCCACCGGTTCAGGAAAAAGCGTCTGCGTAAATTCCATCATTGTTAGTCTATTGTTAAGGAGCACTCCTTCAGAGCTGCGCCTTATTCTTATTGATCCCAAACGCATTGAATTAGCCGGATATGAGGGGATCCCCCATCTTATTCAAAATGTGGTTACTGAAACTGATCATGTGATGATGGCTCTCAATTGGGCTGTGGGTGAGATGGAAAGAAGATATAAGCTGCTGCAGAATTATACCGTACGCAATCTGGAAGATTATAATTCCAAGATCAGGGAATTAAAATCAATTGGTGAGGAACCTGAAGATGATGTACTCCCCTGCATTGTTGTGATCATTGATGAATTCTCAGATCTGATAATGACTGCTACAAAAGAAATAGAGCGTCCTGTAACCCGTCTGGCACAGATGGCTCGTGCTATCGGGATCCATTTGATTTTGGCTACTCAGCGACCATCCACAAAGGTGATCACTGGTTTGATCAAAGCAAATTTCCCTGCCAGAATAGCATTCAAAGTTTCTCAAAAGATCAATTCCCGGGTTATCATGGATTCAAATGGAGCGGAGCAATTGCTTGGTAAAGGAGATTCCCTTTATCTGGGTCCTGGAAAAGCCATTCCGGAAAGAATACATGGCGCATATGTATCAGATGATGAGATCAACGACCTGGTGGATTATCTACGAGTACAACCAAAACCAGAAAATGATATCATCATTATTCAGGAAGAGGGAGCTGCTTTGGAAAACTTTGATTTTGATGACGAGTTATTCCCGGAAGCTGCCTATGCTGTAGTCACCGCAGGTGCTGCATCAGTTTCCATGCTGCAGCGTCACTTCAAGATTGGTTATGCCAGAGCCGGCAGATTGATCGACCTGCTGGAACAGGCAAATATTGTAGGTCCCCATCTGGGAAGTAAATCAAGGGAAGTGCTGGCAGATTTAGAAGATCTGGCAAGACTTGGCTACCTGCCCGAGGAGTTATCATGAAAATTATCCTGATATTATTCATGTTTAGTTCACTATATTTATCTGGGGATCAATTAGATGATATATACAATCAGATCATCGATGAATACAGTAAAATAGCCTCATTTGAGGCAACTCTCAATCAGGAAAACTACTGGTCAGAGATTGATCGGACAAAATCAACTTCAGGGGAAATTTATTATAATACGGACTCACTTTATATCTCCTATGATCCTCCCGATGAGCAGGAGTTATTTATTCAGGGAAATTCAGTTATTATGCACGATAAGAAAAGCGGACAGGCAATTTATATGGATAAAGGAGAATTTTTAATTCGTCCTTTGGATATAATAAAATCTTATTGGAATGACAGCGAAAAACAGATAATTTCTACTCAGGATGATTTCATCCAATTATTGATAGTCAGACCAGATGAAGAAATTAAAATCAGCTTGAAATCCGGTTTGATAACGTCATTGCTTATAAGTGACAAAGATAAAAATTATGTTAAATATCAATTTCAAGATGAAAAAATCAATCCTAAACTTCCTAAGGGAATCTTTGTTCCGGTATTTCCTGAGAATACAAATATAATAGATAACCGCACAAACGGAGAATAATTATGATTGCCCTAATATTAGCGGGAGGCGTTGGCTCCCGGTTCTGGCCCTTATCCAGAGAAGATAATCCCAAACAGTTTCTACCCATAGTAAGCGATGATTCCATGATAAGACTCACAGTAGATCGTCTGCTTAAAAAAGTATCGATCAAGGATATTTATATTGTCACTGCTGCCAATCAAGTTGAATTGGTAAAACATCATCTCCCTGACCTTAATCCTCAGAATATCATTGTTGAACCTTTTGGAATGAATACTGCTCCCTGCATTGCGCTCAGTTTAGCCTGGCTGGGAAATAAATATTCAGAGAATGAAACTATGCTTGTGGCTGCTGCCGATCATTTGATAATTGACACAAAAGAATTTTATAATTGCGTTGATATTGCTCAGGATGTTGCCAGACAGGATATGCTGGTAACTTTTGGTATCACTCCCACATATCCCGCAACCAGCTATGGCTATATAGAAAGCGGGAAACCATTTGGGGATAAATCATTTAGGGTAGTCAGTTTTAAGGAAAAGCCTGATCAGGAAACGGCTAAAATGTATATGGGAAGAGGCAATTTTTTTTGGAATAGCGGGATGTTCATCTGGAATTTAAAAACGATTAGAAAGGCTTTTATCAATCTTCAACCTGCTATCTGGGATTTGCTGGATAAAATAAAAGTTGATTGGCTAAAATATGGAAGAAACAGTGATTTTACATCTCTATATAAGCAAATGCCACGACTGCCTGTTGATATTGGTATTATGGAAAAATCAGATAATATTGCCGTTATACCCTCAAATTTTGGCTGGAGCGATGTAGGTGGGTGGAAAGCCCTGCATGATCTTTCGTCCAAAGATAAAAATAATAATGTTTCTAAAAGGGATTTGCTGGCTATTGACAGTAGAGATAATTACATTTTTTCTGATAAACTGATTGGGCTGATAGGGATCAATAATCTGGTGATAATAGAAACAGAAGATTCGCTGCTGATAGCAGATAAAGATCGATCAGAAGAAGTTAAAAAACTGGTAAGTTATTTGAAGGACAATAATCTGAATGGTTATTTATAAGTGATGACTGAGAGCAAAAAAAGGCAGATACTTAATTTGAAGGTTCTGCTTTGTGAAGACTCAGACAATACTTTGCATTCTCTAAAGAACATCCTGATCCGTAGATTTACTGAAGTGATCACTGCTGAAGACGGAGCAACTGGACTTCAGAAATACAAATCAGAAAAACCTGATTTGATCATCACTGATATAAGAATGCCGCATGTCGCTGGGCTGGAAATGATCAAAAAAATCAGAGAAGAAAACAGTCATATAAAGATCATTATCATTTCGGCTCATAGAGATATCAAATATTTTATGGAAGCGATTGATTTCCATATCAGCGCATTCATCAGCAAACCAGTAGATTTTAAGATTTTTGAAAACCATCTGACAGAAATTTCGGCAGATATACTTCTTCAACAAAGGATAAAAACAGCAGAAGATAAGCAACAGGAAATCTCCAGGCAGCAGGAAAAATTATTCCTGGAGATCAAGCAGGATATGGCTTTAGCACGTACCGTGCAGGAGTATTTACTTCCTGAATGGTTGCTGATAAGCGACGAATTGATCTTTTCTACCGCCTATGTACCTTCTCTTGATGTTGGAGGTGATCTTTTTGGTTATCATGCCATTGATAAAGATAATTATGTCTTTTATCTGGGAGACGTCTCTGGTCATGGGCTAAAGGCTGCTATGCTCATGATGGCTGCAAATTCTACTATTAATATGATCATTGATCAGGCAAAACCGAATATTTATCCAGCTCAGATACTTACCAGACTTAATAAAATACTCTGCCAGTATCTGTTTATAAATAATAATTATATGACAATTATTCTGGGTACGATAAATCTATCTACAAACGAAATCCGTTATATCAGAGCCGGGCATCCTGAAATTATTGTTTTTGATCATCAGGAAGATAAAGCCAGGCTCATTGATAACGATAAAGGTACAATTCCTGTGGGTTGGTTACCTAATCAGATATATTCCGAAGCAGATGAAAATATTCTTAATATCAACGATAACCAGACGATATTTATATATACTGATGGTTTATTTGAATGTACACGCCCTGATGATTCACGTCTTGGTCAGGAAGCTCTTCTCAAAGAATTAAATGACAAAATCCCCAGTACACATCCATTTACTGCTTCTTTAGAAATTATGGAGCATATTAAAATGTCAGGCTATGACATCAGTCAGGATGATTTCACGCTTGTATCCTTTTTTAAGCCAAAATCTTCTTCTATGAAAGGTATCAGAGAATACTACCAGGCAGATATTCCAGAAGATCTTGATCTGGAGAACATTCAATGCAGCGAATTTTTATATCAATATACAAATAATCAAGAGTTTGCTCAGTCATTTGAGTGTGATATCAACCAATTATTCAGTTCAGAAAGTTTTCAGGGAGAAAGCAATTTCATTTCCGGTTTCATTCTGCTTCATGTATTTGATAATGGCAAAGTAGAATGTCATTTCTGGTTAAAAAGTTATAATCCAGACGAAAATGGTGCTTATCTCTATGATCAAGCGCAGTTGAAGCCATTAACGAAAGATCAGATTACTTTGCAGTTAAATGCTCTTGATATTAAATCTAATGGATATTTGAAGAAGGTAAAATTCAAAACTCTGGGTGAAATATTACAGGTTATCTGTCTGCTTGATCCTCAGGCACGATCAATAAAGTCTTGACCTTTTCACCAGATAGTCCAGCAGGTTCTTCTCAAATGGTGTTGACGTAGTAATCGGATTATACTCGATTCCAGCCTCATAACAACGTTTTTTCAGCTCTTTAGTATAATTACCGTATTCCTGCTGATAATCCCTGCGGATCATCCACGGATTCACTGTAATCCTTTCTTTTGTTTCAGCATCGATGAATTCAGTTTCTCGTTTAAAATCAAAATCAAGCTCATCCGGGTCCTGAATATGAAATAATATCACTTCATGTTTCTGATGTCTAAAATGCTGTAACCCCGA
>JAVCCT010000071.1 GCA_030765325.1 Candidatus Stygibacter frigidus
ATGAATGCGATTTTCAGCCTTGAATATGATATAAATGCGGAAAACCTGACTGTGGATTTACCGGAAGTAATAAATGATGATTGTCTTTATAACTATAACTATAATGATAATAAGTTTGCTTTGATCAGTGCTGCAGGGATCGCAGGTAAT
This sequence comes from Candidatus Stygibacter frigidus, assembly GCA_030765325.1. Lineage (GTDB taxonomy): Bacteria > Cloacimonadota > Cloacimonadia > Cloacimonadales > TCS61 > Stygibacter > Stygibacter frigidus. Next base: position 151 of record JAVCCT010000071.1, read on the forward strand.
ATTGTCAGGATACCCTATCGGAGGATACGTCAGGGAGCGTGGAATGTCCACTTTCAGATAAAAGATAATGGAAATTCTTATGACCTGGAATATCTGCCGGAAGAAGTAGAGAATGATGCTGATGAGATAGTTGAAAACGCTGCATCTATCAGCAGTATTTATCCTAATCCCTTTAATCCCGGGAGCAGGGGAGATGCCCAGATAGAACTGAATATTGCACGAGAGGAATTACCTGCCCGATTGGATATTTATGATATTCGAGGAAGAAAGGTATCCAGCCGGATAATTGAACATAGTGGTAAAATTACCTGGGATGGAAAAGCGGGAAATGATATTTCTGCTTCAGGGATGTATTTATTTAAATTAATAACCAGTTCAGGACAGTCGGATACAGCCCGTCTGTTATTGATCAAATAGGGTAGGGGGTAAAAGATGAAAAAGATAATTCTGATAATATTTGTTATGGCATTTACCCTGGTTCTTATGGGTTGGGTTACTGAGACTGGAACACTGGAAGACTTTTTTTATGGTGATGACGCTAATCTGGAATATGATAACTGGATATCTCATGTGGTGGAGCATGTAGCTGATCCGGGTTATAATCTATATGCACCTTTTGACAGGCAGTTGAATGGATTTGGCAGTTACACAGAACCAAACACAGCCCAACTTGACGTTTGGATCGCAATTACGATTGCCATCACGCATCTAAATTACGAGCTGGCTGATTCATTGATCATTGAAACCGAGCTTCCTTTTACTCTTGTGGAATTTAATGATACTGTTAGCGGGAATACTTACTGGATCATTCGTGAAAACCTGAATATGATCTATGTGGACGATAATGGTACACCCGACTGGGATGGAGATGATGAGAGAGGCTCATTTGATTATGGCTGGGGAGTATATATATTTAATCCGCTGGCATCCGTTCCGGTAGTTATTACTAATCCTCATATTACTGATGATTTCTTCACTCTACCTGTATCATTGGAGTTATTCAGAGATTCAGATGCTTATGCCTATATGGCGAGTGGAGTGGGAAGAGAAACTCTTTATGATGAGAGCTATGACTATTATTCAAATAGTTTTAGTCTCTGCGATCCTTCCCGGCAAGAGGCGACTATGTTCAATAAAGTATATCAGGCAAGCTGTGAATTTCTGCGAGAAACATTTAGTCACAGAGAACTGAGTATTCAGGTGCACTCCTATGACTGGAATAGACATCTCTGGTATCCGAACTGTCAAATTTCTGCTGGCTGGGGGAAGAGTGATCCTGGGATACCGATCAGAGATTATTCAAACTATGGTCTTGATATTATCAATCAGGGGAATCCAATTATGCTGGCAGCCAATGAAGTAGGTATTCATCCAGCAGTACCATTGAATTCTTACTACGGGGTTAATTGCAGTAATTATCCATTTCATTTTACTAATGAAGATACTTCCTTTGCCGTAAACACTTCTGTGGATTTGATTGGTTACCGCTATAATCGTCAAATGGTCTATACAGATGCCGGATTAAATGATCATCTTACATATGAACCATTTTTCCATATAGAAATGGATGAATTACCCAATATTTATCCACAGACAACGGCAAATTATTACTGGTTCTGGGGATATGATCCTATTTCACAACGTTTTGATTATGATCATCTTTATGATAATGCCCTGGCATATTATCACCCCTGGATCGAGTCTCTATCTGCAGTAATTCCGGCAGTATTTGAATATGATGATGGAGAAATTCCTACTTCTACAGCACCTTTGGAAATTGTGAGTGCAAATTATGACAGAGTAGAGCTAACCTGGCAAAAAACTAATTGTTATGATTATGAAACTTATGAAATCCTCTATTCTCAGGAACCAATTGCTAATGGTAATTATGATATCTGGGGTAAGAATAATGACAGTGACTTCAATAGTGCTGCCCCAACTTCTACAGTGATTACAGGTCTTGATCAAAACTCTGAATACTTTTTCCAGATGCGGGTTCTTGACGCAAATGGCAATTATTCAGAATTGAGTAATGAAGTAAATTGTTTTACAGCTCCAGCCAGATTGCGATATGAGAAGGCAATCGGTAGAGACGGATATGTGAATTTCAGTTTTAATGCCTACCGTCAGGAAGATAATGCAGGATTTCTTATTTACCGCAAAGCTGATAATGAAGATGAATATACCATGGTGGACAGCTGGATGACAAATCCATATCTGGTAGCATTAAATGGGATTGATAATTATATTTACAACTGGACAGACTCACTTGTGAGCAATTGGACAGAATATGCCTATATTGCAGCAAGTACAGATTCACTTGGTAATGACTACTGGCACAATTATCCTGCTTATGTGACTCCCTTTGACATTTATACAATTCATTTCATGCACGAAGACAGTCTGCTAACAGATGACATCTGGTTTGGTGCCAGCCCTCAGGCATCTAATGGCTGGGACCTTGATTATGATATTGAGCAGGATGAAACATCATCTGGAGACTATGTATTTGCCGAATTTTATGAAGAAGACTGGGATACTCACAGCAGTATGATCCGTCAGATAGAAGGTGGCTATAATTTTGACTCCACTCTCAAAAGTTGGGTATTCCGTGTGAAATCAAATCAAATGAGTGATAACATCACCTTAACGGTTCAGGGGCAATTCATCAGAGATGGACGTAAACTGTATCTAATTGACCAGGTATCTGGTCAGGTAATAGACTTTCTGGAAAGTGACTATACTTACGAAAACACAAGTGGAGGCTGGCGTTTATTCACCCTGTACTGGGGTAATATCACTCCTTCGGTAGAATTCACCAATCCGGCAAATCATATTTATCAGGCTGGGGATGTGGCTTCCTTTAGCTGGAGTATCAATCGCAGTTATCTGGTTAATGATTTTGATATTTATATTGTGAGTCCCACCGAAACTATTCAGATTGGTGAGTCGTTGCTGCCTTTTTTAAATCAAACAAACTGGCAGGTGCCGGATAATATGCTACTGGAAGATGCCCGGATCATGGTAGATCTGGAAATGATTGATGGAGACAGGCATCAATATACCTCAAGTTTCAAATTTGGTTGTGTGCCTTCCACCTATGCGATGGCTGTTCCATCGGGATTACATCTGATATCAAATCCCTTTCAGGGAGTCAGCAGTATCGATGACATTTTAGGCGAAGATGCTAATATCTTTACATTAGAAAATAGTGAGTATCAGCAGGATATTGCTTTCTCTTATGGTACAGGTTACTTTCTGGAAAGTCAGTTTGGAAATATGAGCGTAATTGCAGAAGATATTCAGGGGGGTAATGATCAGTTTGCCATTCAGGCTGGCTGGAATATAGTACCTAATCCTTATTTATCAGGATTCAGAAGGGATGATCTCAGGATAGTTACTCCTGATCTGGAAATGAGTTTTGCTGATGCAGTGCAATATGATCTGATAGAAAGTGCTATTTATTTTTATGATAGAAGCTGGTATGAAGTTGATTATGTATATCCTACAGAAGCTTTTTTGATGTATAGTAAGGTCGATAATATTTCAGTAAAATTTATTCCTTATAATAACAATGAAAACATTCTGATCACAGAAGATTATGACCTTAAGGTGAGACTAATGGTAAATCAGGAGAATGGGGCAGAAGATGAACTTATTCTGGCACTTAATCCAATGGGCTCTTCAGGATATGATAAATTATATGATATTCCGGAACCATTTATGACTCCTGCTGATAATAACCTGAGCTTCTTTACGATCATAGATACTGCTGCTTCTGTATTAACAAATTTCAATCAAAATACAATTGCTAGCTATGATTTGCTGGAAGAGAGAATGGACTGGGATTTCAGGATTGAGATGCAGCAGCTCGAAACTCTTATGTTTTCACTTGCAGATAACGCATTACCAGAAGACGTAGTAGTGATCATAAATATTGATGGTATTGAGCATGATCTCAGTCGCGAAGGTGATTTTGAATATGAACCAGGAAACCAGATAGTAGATGGAATGATCAGTTTTGTGCCGGTCTGGATGTCTGAAAACGAAGATAGTGTGATACCTGTTCTCAGTGTGGTAAATTATCCGAATCCATTTTATTATGGCAACACGCGTTCAGAGACAGTGAACGTGTCATTCAATGTACCTCAGGCAGATCAGGTGAAAATATCTATATACAATATCAAGGGACAAAAGGTAATTGATCTGGTGGATGATCATTATCAGCCGGGAAGATATACTGCGACATGGAATCTAAAGGATAATTATAATCATGATATCGCCACAGGAGTATATTTCAGCAGGATAGAAGCAGGTGGTAAAACGTCACATGCCAAGATGGTTATTATCAAATAAAAAGAGAGTTTGATATAAAAAAAACGCCGGTCAATTGATCGGCGTTTTACTATCTGGATTTATTTTACTGTTGAACAGGAAAGATATTAATCATATTATTCACATAGCGCAAGATCAATGAAGCATCATAAGCATCGATAATTCCATTTCCATCTACATCTGCAACTGTGATTTGCTCAATATCCCAACCGCTGATGAGTACTACAATATATTGCAATACAAGAGAGGCATCATATGCTTCCACCTCGCCATTGCCATCAATATCTCCATAATTGACACTTTGTTCAAAATCATGATATCCCAGATAGCTGAAGGTATCTTCCGGGTATTGAGTCCAGGCTGTTGTATCATAGGCAGTGCTGGCATAAGCGATATTGCTGTTACGTACCAGAGTCTTATCTTTTCCCCAGTCGTCAGAAGAGTCCGGAATCCCCACTAAATCAACCATCTCGCCATTATGAAAAAGTGCAATGGCATCATTACCATTATAAGTCATGCAAAAGCTGCTTGTTTCCAGATCATAAAAGTCTTCACCAGTGAGATCATTAATGCCATTATTTTCATAAATTATCACATATACATCCCAGGGTGCGATTGTGCCACTCAATACCAGCTCATTGCCAAAATCTCCCCCGCCATTGGTTTGCTTGCGCAAAGTCCAGCCAGCCAGGTCTAAAGTTTCAGGAGACCCATTAAAGATTTCCAAGGCTTTGTGATAATAACTACCTTCCACGTATTCAGAAATAAGCACAAAATCTTCTTCAGCATTCTGATTGATGATACTGAAATCTGCATCACTTTCATCGGTTACGGAGCCATCTGGTGTACCAACCCGGACGCGGTATTGATCGCCAACGGGAATATTTTCGCTGATTGTCCATAAATATGAACCGTCATTAGCTTCATCTTCTGCTATAGTTAATTCCTGACCAGCCAGCACTATTTCCAAAGTAACTGGTTCATAGTATGCCAGAGAAGACCAGTTGATCTCGTATTGATTACCTATAAACCAGGTTTCGCCACCATTAGGTGCAATCAGACTGATTTCAGGTTGTCCGCCCTGATAAAACCAGATTCGTTCAATAAGGGTATCATCAATGATAAAAGGATTAGGCTTATTTTCCTGATAGGCTGCTATCGCCCAGGTACGGGCAATTTCATCTTCATCAGCAGGATCCTGCAGATGCCAGTTATATAGATCATTCATCTGGTCATTAATAAAAGTATTATCAATATCATCATAATACATGGCATAAAAATAAAACATTGAACGGGCAATATTGCCCTTAGAAGCTTCCCGGGGCTCCCATTTATCATCACCATAATTATCTTTCTCGGAATATTCATCAATATTGCTGGTGGGTATGGTGGTTAGAACTTCAGCATAACGATACCAGATATCGGTTTCATCATCAGGGATCTCACCATAGGGAGCATTTGATCGGGAAGAATTCACGTTGCTCTTGGCGGGATAGAGATGATGCATATCGCTGCGCTGAGGTTCCTGATCGGCACCAAAACTCTGGGGCCAGGTATGCTCACAGTTTACTCCCTGATCAAAGGCATTTGTTGAAGGGTCTAAATCTGGATCAAGGGTAATAGTATAATTTGTGTAAATACAGGAAAGCTGGTTATCCGTCTGCGAATCAATTTCACCGTAAAGCACATCACGGGCATCGTCATAACCTAAAGTTGTAGATGTTTTATAATTATCCGTCAGATAATCCCAAAGTGCTTCCTCATGCAAACCCGGGGCAATCACATCTGCAAATAATACTGCCAGGCTTGCCAGCAGAACCAGAGTAATAATATATTTTTTCATAAATACCTCACATTTTTTATTTCAACAAAACATAATTATCACTCTCACATTCAAGTCAAGCAAATTCGATATCTTCTGCTGGTGGTTATCTAAATTGTTCAGAAAATGATCAATCCCTAATAAAAAACTCTCAGCTCAAATTTCACTGATTCGAGTCCGCAGCAGTACCAGAAGAGTTTACTATGAAGTGTTCTATGTGGTAGTAGTAAAAAAAGTCAAAATTTTTTATTGACGTAGATTACACTGCTGAAATTTATATTAACCAACAGAAATGGAGGTTATTTATGGCTGATGTATATGTATATGATAAAAAGAAGTTTTGTATTCCTGTAACCAAAGCTGAACCCTTGGAATCTATCCAGTTCATTATTGACGACTTTATCAAAAAGGGAGTTACCTTCTGCATTGATGGCGAAGGTGAGAGTTGGGAGATCTGGCGTGAAGTGGAAGAAGAAGACAGCGACAAGATCAAGAAAACCGGTTCACCAGAAAATCCTGAATACCTTTATGTGAAAGGTAAGAAGACCGATAAATACGATAAAATCTAACTTGCCGAGTTTGATAAAAAATGCCCCGCATTTGCGGGGCTTTTTTTAATTTCTATCTTTCTCTATTTTGGTAATTCGCAGGTTTTAAGGTCAGTATTTTCATCTTCCTGATTAATAGTGATCCATTTTTCTGCTGACCAGGCAGCAGTGGCACCATCTGATGCTGCTGTGATCACTTGACGGAGTTTTTTACTGACGATATCACCTGCGGCGTAAATTCCTGGAATATTAGTGTGCATGCTTTCATCAACAAGAGCAAAGCCCTGTTCATCAAGGGCAACACGTGATTCTATCAATTCATTATTGGGCAAAATCCCTACATAGGCAAATATCCCATCAACTTTAATATCACGATGTTTATTTTCTGATTTATTAAATATAGTGATTGATTCCACAAAATCCCTGCCGAATATTTCCTGGATCTCAGAATTCCAGATGAATTCGATCTTAGGATTAGCAAATGCCCTATCCTGAATGATCTGCACAGCCCGTAATTCATCACGACGATGGATCACATACACTTTTTTGGCAAATCTGGTCAAAAACATGGCTTCTTCGACTGCTGAATCTCCTCCGCCTACTACTGCTACTATCTTATCCTTATAAAAAAAGCCATCACAGGTAGCACAATAGGAAACTCCCTTACCACTAAATTTGTCTTCTCCTGGGACATTCAGCTTGCGGGGATGCGCTCCGGTGGCAATGATCAGGGTTTTGGCATGGTATATTTTTTTATTGGTTTCCACGATCTTGCAGAGTCCCTGCATACCAATTCCTTTCACTTCTTCTTCACATATCTCAGCACCAAATTTATCAGCATGCTTTCTCATTTCTTCCATTAATTCACTGCCAGTCAACGTTTTATGAAATCCCGGGTAGTTTTCCACCTCCTGAGTTACCGTAATTTGACCGCCAAATACACCTCTTTCAAAAACTATTGGTTTCAAGCCTCCGCGAGCTGCATATATGGCTGCACTTAGTCCCGCTGGTCCAGAGCCAATAATGGCGATATCATATTTGAATACTTCTTTCATAATCTTCTCCATGTTCATAATCTAAATTGTTTTGGTAATAATTCTTGAAGGTTAATAGTTTCTTTTCCGTTATTACAGATAATAGTCACTTCAAGCTCAGGATTAAATTCTGCCAGTACTTGACGGCAGGCTCCACATGGATAAAATGCTTTATCCGTATTGGTATATATAACGATTTCAGAAAATTTCTTATGCCCGGCTGTGACGGCATTAAACAGGGCAATCCGTTCTGCACACACAGTAAGCCCATAGGAGGAATTTTCCACATTACAGCCAGTAAATATCTCTCCGCTTTCTGTGATTATTGCTGCCCCCACTTTAAACCCTGAAAAGGGGGAATAGGCATTAAGTGCTACCTTTTCTGCTGCTTTTGCCAGTTCTTTACTTTTATCCATATTTAACCTCGCATATATACTAATGTAAAAAGAGAATTTTGCGAATACTGCTTTTATCGGAGCTATGCAGCTTAATAAAATATATGCCAGTAGAAAGGTGTGATTCCGGCTGCCAGGTGATTGTGTGACTTCCTGCCTGAAAACGGCTGTTAACTATCTCAGTCAGTTTTCTCCCTTTAATATCATAAAGGGCAGCTTTCACATTGCCAGAATATGCTAAACTAAAGCTGAGCTGCAAGGGCTTGCGACTTTCATTAAACACATAGGGATTAGGATATGAAAGCAATGCTGCCTGCGGAATATTATTCTCATCTATTTCTCCGGTAAATTCTGTCTGTTCCACTTTGAAATCATCTATGAATATTCCAATATCATCCATAGTGGCATATTCGCTGAAATCTTCTATTACTTCAGAATAATTAAAATCAAATTCAAGCTGATAATTATCTCCGGCTTCGGGGGGATTGATCAGCAGGTCTTCCAGATCAAATTGATAGTGTACCCATTCAGTTTCGATGTAAACTTCCGGCATTGGTCTGCCAGTATCAGTGTTCAAGG
>JAVCCT010000197.1 GCA_030765325.1 Candidatus Stygibacter frigidus
ACCTTCCTGAGTGAATTTACTTCATTTAGAAATGCATCAAATCAGCCAGAGATGTAATGCTAAATAAACTAAAAAATATCCTGATCATTATAGGAGATTTCACTCGATTTCAATTCTCTGTATTATTATCACTTAGAGGGATCAGTAAAAGAAGAAATCAAATTATTGAGCAGATGGAGAGGATTGGATATGATTCTCTACTACTAATATCAATCACCGCCGGATTTACAGGGCTTGTTACCGCAGTCCAGGCTTCTTATTTAACAAATGGTTATATACCTCCCAATCTTATTGGAGTGCTGGTGGGAAAATCTACCATGATAGAGCTGGCACCAGTTCTTACGGCTCTTGTACTATCTGGCAAGGTAGGAGCTTCTATAGCTGCTGAGATAGGAACCATGAAAGTAAGCGAGCAATTGGACAGCATGCTTTCCATGGCAATAGAACCGTCTGATTTTTTGTATATGCCCAGAGTGGTTGCGGGATGTATTATGGTGCCAATTTTAACGATATATGCTAACCTGATCGGTATTGTATCTGCTTTTGCACTTTCTGTGATCAAATATAATATCAATGGCTACACTTTTTTTTTGGAGCTTAAGAATTATTTCATGCCTTCTAATCTTTGGGGTGGATTGATAAAAGCATTTTTCTTTGGCTTATTTATTACCATGATAGGATGTTATGCTGGAAGTAAAGCCCAGGGAGGAGCGCAGGGAGTGGGAAGAGTTACCACAATGACTGTGGTTTATTCCTCAATAGGGATCCTGATCCTTGATTTTCTGGTAGCCAGTGTGCTTTTAGGGGTTTCTAATTGAAAGCATCAGCAATTTTTCTGATCGCACTCATTATCCTCAGCGGATGTGGGAAAAATGATACAGCTATTAATAAACCAGATCGCAATCTTGTAATTTATACTGCTGAACCCTTTATGAGTAAAGCATTATGGGATGATCTTAATTACTTTGAGGCAAGATATAATTGCAAGTTAGTTTTTAAAAATTTTGATGATAGCTGGCAGGCACTTGAGGCGTTAAAACAAGAAGCAGATTCCACCGAGGCAGACGTTATCTGCGGTATTAATAATGCTTTAGTGCAGGAAGCTGTAGAGAGGGGTTTGTTTGTTGAATATAAGTCTGATAATATTAAATTCATCGATAGTAAATTTTGCTTTGACAAATCTTATCATTTCACACCATATGCCTATGGGTATTTAGGTTTGATGTACGATAGCAGATATATAGTCAAGCCACCTCAGAATTATGGTGAATTACAGGATAATCACTGGGATGAGACATTGATCATGCCAGATCCGGAAAAAACAGGAATGGGAAGGGCATTTTTGCATTTAACTGCTACTCAGTTTGGTAAAAATGGCTTTCGTTATCTCTGGAAAGGTATTAAGAAAAATATTTCCGTATATCCTCTTTCCTACAATGATGCTTATAAAAGGTTTCTGGCTGGGGATGGTTATTTGATTCCAGCATTGACGACGATGCCGGTTTTCCATAAATATAGTAGAGGTGATACTCAATATAGAGTGGTTGTAATGGAAGAGGGTAGTTTCATGTTAGAGGAATTTGCTGGAATTGTGAAATCTACAGATAAACTGCTATTGGCTCAACGGTTTATTGATTACCTGTTAACTCAGGATTTTCAGGAGAGAATTTGCCTGCGAAAATGGATGTATCCTCTTAATCGGGATGTGAAACTTCCACCAGAATTTGATGATGTTGTCAAGGTCGCATCCGATAATGTGATTGAACTTACTGCCAGTCAGGTAAAGAAAGAAGAGTCAACCTGGCTGAAAAAACTTAGAAGTACTTTAGGGAGAGATTAGTTGTTCAAAATAGTATTATTTCAACCAGAGATTCCTGCTAATACAGGTAATATCGGTAGATTATGTGTGGGTGCTGATTGCGAACTGCATATCATAAAACCCATGAGGTTCATGATCAACGATAAATACTTGAAAAGAGCGGGGCTGGATTACTGGCAGGATCTTAAATTCTTTCTACACAATGATCTATCTGAAATGAAAGAGCAATATCCCGAAAGTAAAATATATTATTGTACAACTAAAACTTATAAAAAATACACGGTTCCTCAGTATCAGGCTGGAGATATTTTCGTTTTTGGCCCTGAATCAAGAGGAATTCCGGAAAATATTTTGTTAGAAAATAGAGATAATGCTATCACTATCCCCATGTCAGAAAAAATAAGATCAATTAATTTGAGTAATAGTGTTGCTATCATACTTTATGAAGCATTGCGTCAGGTTGGATGGGAATGTGAAGATGATAAATCAAGGAGGATAATATGCTAACGGGATCAATCGTAGCATTAGTGACACCATTTAAAAACTCTCAAATTGATTATAATGCAATTGATAAACTGTTAGATATGCACCTTGAAAATGGGACTGATGCCATACTTTTATGTGGCACAACCGGAGAATCATCTGCACTGGCGGATGATGAACGGGAGTTCTATATTAAATACTGCCTTCATAAGATCAATGGCAAAGTGCCGGTGCTTGTTGGCACTGGGACAAATAATCTTTCCAAGACAATTGCTAACACCCTAAAGGCTCAGAAAGCTGGCGCTGATTATGCTCTGGTGGTTACTCCATATTATAACAAACCAACCCAGAAGGGGCTGTATGAGTTCTTTTCCAAAGTTGCATCTGAAGTGAATATACCTGTTATTTTATATAATGTGCCCTCAAGAACTAGTATAAACCTTCAGTCTTCAACAACTGTGTCGCTGGCACTAAACTATCCCAATATTATTGGGATCAAGGAAGCATCAGGAAATATTGTTCAAGCTTCTGAGATTATCCGTGATGCACCATCAGATTTTGTACTATTATCTGGTGAAGATGCAATGAATTTACCATTAATGGTTTGCGGAGCAAAAGGAACAATCTCTGTGACAGCAAATATCGTACCTGCAAAAGTCCATACCATTATCCAGCATTGCCTGGAAGGAAATTATGAACTGGCTCAAAAAGAGCATTTGGACTTATTGGAACTTAATGATGTAATGTTTATAGAAACAAATCCTATACCAGTTAAGGAAGCTCTGGTGATGATGGGATTGATAGAAAGAGAATACCGTCTCCCGATAACACAAATGAATGATGATAATAGGCAGTTATTGAATAAGATACTGCGTAAATATGAATTGGTTAAATAGTGAGAAGAATAGGTAAGAAAAATCTTAATCTGGTAGTTTGCCCTCGCAGCAAGCAGTTCAAGGACCTTGTGGTCTGTGCTGCCAGTTGCGATAAATTCTGTTCTCAATACATTGAGAATATTAAGCTGGTAGAGCTGCAGAAATATGTAGAAGAACATCCTGAATATAAAATTATAGGAGTAATTATGGCTGGACAAAAAACACCACCTGCAAAGAAAAAAATGTTCTGGGTTATTGACTCAGACAAGA
>JAVCCT010000310.1 GCA_030765325.1 Candidatus Stygibacter frigidus
CAGTATATTGCTTAATTTTGCAATATAACTGCCATATCCCACGGGCTCGTCAAAGGGTTCCGTAAAACTGTGCGTTACCAGAATGGCAAAATTTGTGTTTGTACTCTTCATATTCAATTTGGCATGCCCATTAACTGTCACAAAATCATCATAATCCTCTGTGACCACATAGCCGGAAGGATTATTACAAAATGTTCTTGCCGTGTATCCTGTCCCTGTTCGCAGTTTCACCTTAAATTCATACATCTCTTTATTAATAGCTTCCACCATGTGATCCGGCAATTCATATCTTATCCCCAGATCAACCTTCGTGTTTTCCATGATCAAGTGAGGAAAACTCTCGATCAATTGGTTTACCAGACCGTGCCCCGTTCTACCCACTGCTATCACTATCTTATCATAAGCCTCAGGCATTTGATTTAAAAATGCCTTTCCATCTTCTATTCTCACTTCTTGGATCAGATTCCCAAAATGAAATTTAATGTTTTTCGCTAATTGGAAATTATTATAGATATTAGTTATCACATTCTTCAATTCATCAGTTCCAATATGCCAGTAATCAGAGAGTATCGGTTCAAATCCATACCGGTAAAAACGTTCATACCACTCGCGTGAACGAAAGGATGAACCCTGCTCGATTTTATCTCGAGAGATATTGCACTGAGAAAGGTAATATTCCACTATTTCATGCTGTAATGTTTCTGTGATGTCTATATCTCCTCCCATTGATTTTGAGATGAATATTTTCCCATCAGCTCTAATTCCCGAAACTGAGCTTGAGTAGATATCTTTTGCCTTTTCAAATACATCTATCTGGATTTCACTATTTTCCAATTTAGATAATAATCCAATAGTTGCTGCTCCAAAACCCACTACGCCTATTCGCATAATTCCCTCAATTTGTCTTATTTAATATTGCTTTTATATATGAACCGATATTTTGCTATTCTGGAAGTTTGTTCAATAGCAGCCAGTAAAATCCCAATTTCGATACTGATTCCACAAAATTGTCAAAGTCCACTGGTTTCACTATATAACTATTAACTCCCAAATCGTAACATTTCTTAAGATCGCAATCTTCTGCTGATGAAGTTAATACCACTACGGGAATTTGTCTGGTTCTTATATCTGACTTGATTGTTTCAAGTACTTCTAATCCATTTAATTTTGGTAGTTTAAGATCAAGAAAAATTACCTTGGGATGTTCATCAAAGTTTCGATCTGAATATTGATTTCGACAATAAATATAATCTAATGCTTCCACACCATCAGTAACTACCTTGATTTCATTCACCAAATTGCGCTTTTTTAAAGCGCGTAATGTCAGTCTCACGTCATTGGGGTTATCTTCTACCAGCAGTATTTCAACTTTTTCTTTTTCCATAATATCTCCTCAATAAATCAAATCCATAATCATTTTCGCTTAATCATTCTGTAAAGTATTTTCTGTGTTTACGATTTTATCACGTTTTGGCAGAGTGAACCTGAATGTAGCACCCTCATCAGATTTGCCTTCTGCCCACACGGTTCCTTTATGCTTGGAAATTATCCGTTTGATCAATGCCAGCCCAACTCCAGTACCCTCAAAAGTCTCATCTGTATGCAGCCTTTGGAATACACCAAATAGCTTATCGTAATATTTCATGTCAAATCCCACCCCATTATCTCTGACATAAAATTCTACATACTTGCCATCTTCACTATCTACGCAACCTATTTCAATTTTCGTCACTGGCTCCATTCTCGTAAATTTTAAGGCGTTAGAAACCAGATTAATTACTACTTGTTTGATCATTGTTCTATCAGCAAACACAGTACAAAGATTGTCCGTCTTCAGTTCTATTTTACGATCCTTTTCCAAACCGATCATATCACCATAAACGTCATCCACAAGCTCTTGCATGCTCACTTCTGTAAAGTTTATATCTTTTCTACCTAAGCGTGAAAATTCCAGCAGGTCATTGATCAAAGCACCCATTTTCTGAGCATTATTGCGGATCAAATCGATAAATTCTTTTCCATCATCATCAAGCTTATCAAAATAATCCTCTTTCAAAGCACTTGAAAATCCGTCTATTGCCCGCAGAGGTGCTTTTAGATCATGAGATACTGGATATGAAAATGCTTCCAGCTCCTTATTCAGTAAATCCAATTGCTCGTTCACTTTGATTACATTATTACGACTATCATTCACATCTTCCAGCAGGTAAGATAGTGAATTTCGGGATGATTGCATTAATTTCATGGTATCTTCCAGCTCCCGGGTGCGTTCATTCACTTTCTCCTGCAAATTTTCCCGGAATTCCTCTAATTCTACTTCTACTGCTTTACGCTTACTAATATCAAGCACAAAGGATATACCTCTAAAAGGATCCTCACTGATCACTTCCTTAGCAATAAGCACAGTAGTCTTATTGCCATTTTTAAGTTTCATTTCTTTCTCACAGGGTAATGCCTTTTTCTCTTCAATTAACTTCTTATGAAATGCAAGTTCTGTCTCGTAATGCTCCTCAGGTGTTAATGTTTTCCAATCTATAATTTCTGACTTAATATCTTCTTGAGTATATCCTGTTATTGAACAGAAATTATCATTTACCTGTAAGAGTCTTCCTGCTTCATCCCACATGGTTATTCCAAAAAACTCTGAATTGAATATACTCACCGCCAATCTATTTTTCTGCTCTAATTCTGTCTTCACTCTGGCAAGATTTTCCATCTCCGCTTCTAATTCCGCTGTCCGAGCTTTCACTTCCTCTTCCAGCTTATGATTAAATCCCACCAGTTGATCTGTCATCTCATTTACGCTTACTGAAAACATTCCTATCTCATCAAATGAACCTACTTTACACCGCTCTTCATAGTTGCCGGCACTGATCTTGATCACTACTTCTAATATCTCTAATAGTCTTTTATAGACTCTTATAAAAAATAGTATCAATATCACCAGCAAAATAAGTAATGAAATTATGAGTATTGTAAGATCTAGCTTGTATTTTTCTTTTATCTCTGCATTAGAAGTAAATATATAGCTGTTTGCCTTATGTAATGCAAATCTAAGTATTTTTGCAATCTGTGAATTTGCATTCTCAAATAGCTCTAATTCATGAATGGTAATTTCCTCTATTTTTTCAGGATTTAGAGTTTTTTTCCGATTAAATATTCCCTGGTCCCAGTATTTTTGCCAGTTTTGATATGCCGTTTCTAATGAATCAATATCTGATTCCTGACCTAGATATTGGCTTCTCAATACTTCAAAATATGGATCGATATTTTTCTTGTGTTCCAGTATCTTTTCTTCAATTTCTGCTGTTTTTGTCCTTTCATTTTGAAATATAATGTTCCGCTCAAGATAATGAAGGTCATTGAATCTTAATTGAAGTGACCTGCATGTGTTTGTGACAGCAAACGGATGAACATAAAAATCATCAATTAAATTTTTAAAATAAGTTAAATTATTTAGAGATATCGCTATTAATATGGCAAATAGTGCAAATATAACTATAAAACCCGCAATAAATTTATTCTTTATATGTTTACGAAACACTGCCACCACCTTTGTCATTTATACATCTAATTTCTGATTGCTGCAACTCCTCCTCTTATCTCCAGAGGAATTAACATCAATATCCCTATTACAAAAAATGCGTTTCACTATCTATAATGTCAATCTTTAATATTTTCCAGCTTTTTAACACTCCTAACATGACCTCCCTGTGCAACAACTCAACCCGGCATAACATTTAAATGTCATGCCGGGTTGAGTTGTTGCACCAAACGCAATGTCAGAACACCTGACCTCAATGATTTTGATTTGACCTCAACTTTTTAGAAAGGGGTCCTAAAATATTTACAATAATTACACCTAATCCCTTTAATAACATCGAGTATAAGCTTTAATGGCAATCACTTTCTTGACACC
>JAVCCT010000249.1 GCA_030765325.1 Candidatus Stygibacter frigidus
ATTATAAGTCTTTAATACAGTAACGTAGTCTTCATTCATATTACTTCCTATTCACTAAATTCTTCTACTTGAAAGGTAAATACATCAGTTTTGGGATCAAGATAAGCATCAGGTGGGAGCATTGCTTTTGACTGGCAAAGATAACGCAGGAAAGTTTCCTTATCCCAGCCGGTTTCCCGGGCAACTTGAGGCAGAAACACTCCACTGTGATAGCCCTGCTGTACCATTACTCCATCTCTGCCCATAACTATTTCATCTATTGATTTGATCTTTTTCATGGGGGTCAAAATCGAGATTTCAATCTTAATATGTTTGAGTTCATTTACGGAAACAGAAGCAAAGCGGGGATCAGAGAATGCCGCAGATTTTGCCATTTCCCAGACAGCTTTATATAGCTGGTTTCGGGCTATCATGTGTCCAATACATCCCCGGAGCGCTCCATCTTTATGCAAAGTTACAAATACTGCCCTTTCCTGGGCTAATAGCTGATTATCAGGGACAGGGATAGATGAATTACTATTATTAAGAGTATCCAGGATAGAATTTCTGGCAAGTTCTAACAGCCAGGCTTTATCTAAGTCATTAAGTGTATCTGGTTCAGCAGTCCCCGCAGCAGTCTGCTTCCGGGTTGGAAATACCAGGGCACCATAACCTACTACTTCTTCTGTACCATATTCAGGATGTGCATCACCGGAATTAGCATAATTCAATAACTGAGGAGTATCACAACTGAGTTTCTGCATGATCTGCTGAAAGATCATAAAGGCATGATAACCACATAATTCACATTCCCGTATGTAGATATTATGCTCAAGTTCTTCCCATTTTTCTGCCAGGATAAGGTCAATAGTGATTTTATCCATCTTGTTTGCTTCTTCATAAGGATGAAAGTGTGACATATCTGTGCTAATGATGAATAGCACCTTCTTATCACTACTTTCTGTTAAATTGTAAATGATCTCGGCAGTCTGGGTCAAAAGCGCTTTATCATTTGTAGAAGTTAAAATGCTAACCACTTTAAAATCATCTAATAAATACTGTAAAAAAGGCAATTGAGCTTCATTACTGTGTTCGCTCAGATGCACTTTGTCATCGCAGATAATTTTTTGGTACGCAGATATGATCTGATTTGCCAGCATTGTATCAACCGGGATGCTGCCCAAAGGCGTTTCCAGATGGTCACCATCATAAACGCTTACCACCCCTGAGGAATAATGATGACTGCTGCCCAAGAGAATAATAGTATCGTATTTCCTGCCTTCCAGAAGTTTATAACTCCACGCTGCCACTGGGGCACTGAACATGTAGCCAGCATGAGGAACCATAATACCCAGGAGCTCAATTTCCTGCTGGGCAGAATCCAGTTCCACTTTTGCCAGATAACCACGGATATCCTGCCTTAATTGAACCGGATCACTCGGATACCATCTGCCACTGACTGCTGGTTTGCGAGTGCGGCAATCCAGAGGAAGAACAAAACAAAAGACCAATAAGACCAGAATTGATATCACGTGCTCCATTATAACCTCCTAATTACAGAACAATTGCATATTCTCTAAAGAATTGTGACTGTCAAGGATTTTTGATAAAGCCTGATTTAAGTCAGATGTGCTCCGCTGGCTGTACTCAGCAAGTGGGGCGCAGATGACGACAGGGATTGGGTAGTTAAACTGACGTCCAGAAGTCACATCTGGAGTACCGTTCATAACTTCTGACTTGGCTGGGGAGGCGGGATTCATATATCACCAAAGCAAGCCTGATAAATTCATCAAAAAGAACAAACTAATAGCGCACAAAAAAAAATATTTCTCCCAAAAGTTTAATTACAAAAAAAAATCCTTCCTCACAAACCAAAAACCCTGAACCCTGACAAAAAAAAATACTGCCTGGGAGAGCAGGTGAAAAACAAAACCCTTGAGGAGGGGTATTACTATTAATTACCCATAATATGATCATTATCTGATACTTCTATTATAATTTATTATCATTGAGAAGAATAAAATTCTAGTTTTGATTCCAGGGTTCTGTGCCAGTATTAGTACACCCTCAATTCTACCATTTATCACCCAAAAGTGACTTTAGCATCCTTTTGTTTGCCATACTGAAGGATATAAAGTTGGTTTACCTTTACTATAATATTCTAACGACCAATGAGGTGTACAAGTTTTCAATATTTGCCAAATCAAAGTTATCAAAATGTTATATCTTGTATTAGAAGTTCTTTGAGTTTATTTTAAATCACATTACTATAGTTATTTCCGAAATATTTTATAGATTAAATTCTTGCCATATTCCTTTCAGTATCTTGAAATCCATAAGCTATATAGACTAATTAGGGTCTACTGAAAGATATTCCTGTATTTTCGTGATAAAATAATTGAAGCTTGGGGATTTGTTTCTATGAAAATCCATGTATGGTGTTATGTTTTTTGCCCAGTCTGATTTTTCTTTACCAACTGCTGGATAACCTTTCTTCTTTAGAGCTTGCGATCCACCTTTACAAATTGCATCAGCAAGAGTTTCCCATGTCCCACAAATTGAATCATTGATATAATTACTAAGAATATTACTTTTTACTTTAGGATAAGCTTTGCGGATTGCCTCAATATCTCCTAGCAACCAGGCTTCTCCTTCTTCTATGGCAAGACAAAATATTGTATCAGGTTTTTGATTGCACTTATTTAATATATCAAGCAGTTCATTCCTAAATTCTTTCAAGCATTTATTATCCAAATCACAAATCACCATTACAACCTGCTCATAATGAGAAGACATTTTACCAAAAGCTCGCAAAATTCCAAATATGTTATCAAGCAGAGTTCTCCTTCTCGGATCAGAAACTTTGTTTAAATTACTAGGGATAACTCCTAAACCATGAAATGATGTTATTTTATGAGTATGATAATCTCCCAATAATATTGGAATAATATTATCCAATGCTACTTTCCCAGAAGGATCTTCCACAAATATCGCAAAGTGCATCTATCACCTCATATCAAGATAATCACTATACCAGAGATTACCCAAATGAAAGCCTTCTTCTACCAGATTCTTAACAATTTCATTGTCACTGGCTCTATGAATAAAAGAAAATCCATCATCTCCCTTCTCCAATATCCACACTTCCTTAGGATCAAGGGCATTTACAAAATATGGCTGATGAGTAGTAATAAAAATCTGCGATCCTTGTTTACCTGTAGTTGCATGTTCACGAAATTCATCTGCCAATAATTCCAGTAATTTATGATATAGACCATTTTCAGGTTCTTCTATACAAAGAAATGGTGGTGGATCAGGATCCTCTAGTAATAACATATAGGCAAATATCTTCAAAGTTCCATCACTCATTTGCTGTGCATAAAATGGGTCTTGAAATCCTTTATCGATGAACCTAAGTAACAGCCTGCCATCATTAGTTTTCTCTGTTTCTATTATATCTATACCCGGTATCTTCTCCGATATCCTCTTTAAGATGTTATTAAATCTCCTGGGATATTCTCGCTCCATGAATTGAACTACATTACCCAAATTATCTCCATGAATATTTAGTTGCTTCTGAGCTCCTGCCAACGGAAGACTTCTAGCTGCATCTGGCGTGAAATAGCTTAGGTACCAATCTTTAATGAATTGACTAAATGCAGATATACGAGGATGCTGCTTTAAAGATCCAAGGGTAGCTATTCCTAGTTTGCGTTTATCCGATAACTCAATAACTTCGGTTTCCTTTGATTCTTCATTGATATCTCCAGAAAAATACTTATTTACAATTACATCAAAATCAATAAGAAAATCTTCATCTTTAATTTCATAACCACCTGATTCCCCTTTCCAAACGATTCCTTTACCTTCAGTGAGATACAGGAATGAAAATGGTCTACCCCATTTCTGATATTTCCGTCTTTGACGCAAACGCTCAAGCACTACATAAGGTCGTTTTCCTTTATCAATATCAATAGCTAATTCATAAGTTATCGGTCGCGATTTTCCTGTTTCGCGATAATATATTTCGAACTCAATTGGACCCGATTGGCCTAATGAGCGGATTTTTTGAAATCCACCTCGCCCATTACTATCGCAAGCTTCCTCTACACCTATCTTTAAACAATCTGACAAAAATCCAAAAGCATCAAATAAAGTACTTTTCCCAACTCCATTCTTGCCAATTACTGCTGTGAGCGGTGTGAGTGACTTAGTATCTCGTACATTCCAAAAATGCCCTAATCCTATATCTTTCAATGACCTGTAATTCTTTATTCTAAATCCTTCTATCATGGGCATATAAAACACCTCCAATTATTCTGATCTTGTAAGGAATACTGAATTCCATTTTTATATATATTATTTTCTTTTTATCATATATTTTGTCAATCAAATTCCTAATAGAGGGTTAATATTATTAAAATCTACCATGTTATTATAAAAGCATGATACGATCACTAAAACCAGAACAATCAAAATCAATTTGCCAGCTTTAAACAATATATCACCTCTATTCTCAGTTAACTATCTTGTTATCCATACATTAAAATATATCTTATACTTACTATAAATATCTTCTATATTTATTTGTCAATATAAAAAATAAATGTCTTGTATCAATAAGAGTAAGAGACTTAATGATATTCACGAATAATAATATTATAAACTTCATATAAGCTGCTTTCATTTCAATAATATGTCCCTTTTTCTCACCTACCGATCCGATACATTGAGCGTTTATGGTGTATGGTGATAATTTCACAGTGTGCGGCACCAACCGTATAAAATCTTCACTCAGCTCAACAAAATTAAATTCCCCGTGGCCTTTTCTTTCTCGCCTTGCGACTCGATACATCGACAGATTCGATGTACTCCATAACAAACTTTTCTCGCCTTCCGGCTCGACACATCGACACTTTCGATGTACTCCATATACATCATTATAAAACCCTCAATCAATCAACAGGCAACCAGTTGCAGACCATAGAGAGACTCTTAAGGTATGTAAAGTTGAACGTAATGACATTATTGTATTATGTTGATCATGCTTGCCGCTCCTAAAGGTCTCCATAAGGTCTCCATAAGGTCTCTGAAGGGTGCCGGGAGGGTGTGAATAACTGATATTTCCGACTTGTCGTAATCGTTTTAAATACAATAACTTACATTCTCAATGCGAAATCAACTATTTTCTATAACTGAATGATATATTAGCTGATAGCTGACCAAGCTATTTTCCATTTTAGTAAATTAACTATTTCAATGATTTTATCTGGTTAGTGGTTAATTATAAAGTGTATTGGTTGATTATCTCAAAAATAGAATATAGGGGTATATATCTTCGAAAAAGGGGCAAAAATGTAATATTTTGTTGTAAGTAAATTTATTGCAGGAGTTTATGACATTACATTTTCATTACATTTCATTACATTTCATTACATTTCATTACATTTCATTACATTTCATTACATTTTTTTCTATAATAATAGCCAAGGGAGTTCAGC
>JAVCCT010000342.1 GCA_030765325.1 Candidatus Stygibacter frigidus
ATAATCGAGTAATGACACTTGATGACCTTGTTGAAATAGGTAAATTAGGGAATTCCAATCGTGCCACTGAGGGCTTCCTCAGATTTCAGCCTAATTGGAATTTCCATACTTATTTTTTAGATATTAAAGATATTTTTTTGGTCTTTACAGATCATAGAGTGCGTTATGTGACAATAGAAGATATTCGTCAGAATAAATTCTTTTGGATCAAGATTAAGGAAAGTGATGTCATAGATGAAGTGATTGATTCTCAATCTGTGCAGTATTGTCTCCCGAAATCTTTGATCAAATCCTCCCAGTATCAGAATGACGATGATTTCCTCACGGGGATGAATGTGGTGGTTGATGATAACGTTATTGGATTAGTGACAGAATCATTTTATAATGGTGCGCATAATACTCTGATTGTGAATACCACAGATCAGAAAGAAATTATGATCCCCGTTGTGGATCGATATATCATATCCATTGATAAATCCAGTCACCTCATCACAGCTACGAATATCAGGGAACTGATTGACCTGTGATTATTGATGTCATCACCCTCTTTCCTGAAATGTTTTCTTCATTTTTGCAAAGCAGCATTGTCAATCGGGCTATCAAAGCCGCTGCTATTGATGTGAAATTCACTCAGCTCAGGGATTTTGGTATTGGAAATTATAATCAGGTGGATGATTATCCTTATGGTGGTGGAGCTGGAATGGTTATAAAGCCAGAACCAGTCTATCAAGCGCTTCAAGCATTAGATTTTCAGCAGAATAAGCGTCCTGTTATTTTCTTCACACCCCAGGCTCCCCTGCTTAAGCAAACTGATGTGAATCGGCTTTGCCAAACTGAACAGCTTATCATTATCTGCGGACATTATAAAGGCATTGATCAACGAATTAGAGACGCATACGTAACGGAAGAATTCTCTATTGGTGATTATGTGCTCACTGGTGGGGAACTGCCGGCTATGGTTTTTATTGATGCCGTAGCAAGATTGCAGGATCAAGTGCTGGGTGATATGGAATCTGCCCTTACTGATTCACATCAAGATGGCTTGCTGGGATGTCCCCAATACACAAGACCTGCAATTTTTAATCAGATGAAAGTTCCTGATGTCCTCACCAGCGGAGATCACAAAAAAATCTCTCAATGGAGACAGGAAAAAGCCTGGGAACTTACAAAAAGGATCAGACCGGATTTGATCGATGAATAAACCAAATATCTACCTGGCTTTGATACATCATCCTGTTATTAATAAATTCGGTGATGTTATCACTACATCAATCACTAATCTGGATATTCATGATATTTCTCGATCCTGCCTTACTTTTGAGGTTAAGAATTTCTTTATTGTCACTCCGCTTTCCAGTCAGAAAGAGATGATCAGCAGAATTAGAGAATTCTGGCAGACTGATGCTGCCAATAACTATAATTCTTTTCGCGCGCAAGCTTTGGATATTGTCAATCATGCTGATGCTTTTAATGACGTGATTAGGTATATACAAAAACAGGAAGGCAACGATCCAGTAGTCGTCGGCACAACCGCTATTGAAAGAAATGACCAGACCGATTATGGTGATTTCTGTAAAAATTACTTAGCTGGCTCTACTCCCGTTTTGCTGCTTTTTGGCACAGGGAATGGCTTAGCTCAATCAATATTGTCCGAGTGTGACCTGATTCTGAAACCTGTTAAGGGTTCTGGTCAATATAATCATCTCTCGGTAAGAAGTGCTGCTGCTATTATCCTGGACCGTTTGACTTCCGTAAAATAAAGGAGGTAACATGAATATTATTCATGAAGCTACTGCCGATCAGCTGAGAACTGATCACCCCGAATTCCGAGTTGGTGATACCATCAAGGTTCACTATCTTATCAAAGAAGGCTCAAAAGAAAGAATTCAGGTTTTCCAGGGTATCGTGATGCAAAAGAGAGGTGAAAAAATCTCTCAATCATTTACGGTGCGTAAGATAAGCAATGGCGTTGCTGTAGAAAGGGTTTTCCCCTCTCATTCACCACACGTAAGCAAAATTGAAGTGATCAGATTTGGTCGCGTTAGACGTGCAAAACTTTTCTATCTCAGAAGAGTGAAAGGTAAAGCTGCTCGTGTGAAGGAAAAGAAACGCTATTAATCTATATTAAGGGAGCAACAGCTCCCTTTTTTTTATCCCGGAGTAAAAATATGAAATATATTACAATACTTACATTAATACTGATCATCGCCTCTTCCCTATACGCTGTTTCTGATAAGCAGAATAAATTAAATATTACCTACCTCGATAAGCTCGATCTTAAACTGATGGATTCTATTTATCTAATTATTGCTTTTAATAAAACTGCCTCAAATATGAAAGGATACGTTGAAGGAGCTGAGGATTTTAGCGAATATCTTATGTCTCTTACTATGGAAATCTCAAATCTCAGGAAAATGATCCAGCAATCGCAAGACCTTGAGCCTGACCAGAGAGAAATTATGATACGCAATATTATGGGAGAATTAAAACCTGAAGATATCACGGTAGAAAAGGTTGTTGATGATGATCAGGATCAACAAAATTCAAAATATCTTGAGCAAAGACTTGTAAAACTAAATCAACAGCTAAGCTCATATCGAGCAGAGATCATGAAAGAAGAAGAAAGTATCGCTGAATCTCAAATAATATCTCAAAAATATCTGGGAACACATAACAGGCATTTTGTTTATCAATTGCTTTACTGCTACACGCTGGATTATCCAATTCTCTCAAAAACTAATCGCCAGTTTCTCACTGATATCATCACTGCCATAGATATGAATATTTATAAACAAAAACTCTAATTACAAAATTGACGCACTCGCAAAAACAGTGCTTTTTATCAGCAATGATTTCCTTCTTTTAGGTTTAATATCCTGTCAAGTACATAATTATATAATAATATTTGGGCACTAAAAACATATAATTGAGGTATACCCTTATTATATATCAATAACTTACGTCATTAATATATCTAAATATGCTTAATTTAGTCGGAATATGGGTTAGAAATATATCATTTAATTAACTAATATTTCCGAATTGCTGTAAATAACTATAATATATGCAATTATCTCGTAGTGTAAAATCATCGATTTCATAATTTACTGTTTAACAGCGAGATACGGCATTAAACAATTTCCCTTTTTGCCTGTTTAGCTGCTTCATAAACCTTATCGCGATAAAAACCTCTTTCCACAAAAACAGTCAAAGCAGGATCGTTTTCGGATGAAATTCTCCTAAATCTGTAATTTTCTTCACACTTTACTTCTTTTTATTTACTTCCCCATCACATAATACCCTATAA
>JAVCCT010000101.1 GCA_030765325.1 Candidatus Stygibacter frigidus
CTGACCCCCGGATTAGAAATCCGGTGCTCTATCCAGCTGAGCTATTGGCGCGCGATGATTAAAAAATGGTAGCGGCACAGGGACTTGAACCCCGGACACTCGGATTATGATTCCGATGCTCTAACCAACTGAGCTATGCCGCCAAATTGGTAGCGAGGGGAGGATTTGAACCTCCGACCTTCGGGTTATGAGCCCGACGAGCTACCAGACTGCTCCACCTCGCATCGTGTTTTCCATAAAATTTGAACGGCTAATCATGTCAAGTAAAAACAATATTACTTGAACATTTGACGGTTAATAATTATTCCTTGATTAAAATGTCTTTAATCACACTTTGAAATTGGTCTTTGGATAGGGCTCCAACAGACATTTGAGGCTGTGAGTCCTGAGGGCAAAAGAGTATGGAAGGGATACTGCGAATTCCAAAAGCTGCTGCCAGTTCCTGCTGCTCTTCAGTATTGACCTTATAGATATTGATCTTGTCCTCAAATTCTTTTGCAAGTTCTTCCAGTACCGGAGTTACCATTTTACAGGGTCCACACCAATCTGCATAAAAATCAATAATACAAGGTAATTTACCCAGATACTTCCATTCTTTGTTATTAACGAAATCGTGAATCTTCTCTTGAAAAGACTCTTTTGTAAGATGTTCCATGAAACCTCCACTATGTTTCTATTTTTGATTCTGTATCATTTATAATACACTAATAGTATAATGAAAAAGTCTAAAAAGCAAATTTGTCATATTTCAGTGACAAATAATATCAAAGAATTTATCGAGATATTCAATCTTTATCGTTAATTTATCCATGAAGGTGAGGGTGAGTATATTTTATCCCAGGTAGTTGAAATACAACAATCTGGGGCTTGGAGTTTGGACATTTTACTAATTCAATACATTTTCAGCTCTTATAATGTTGTTAAACCAAACATTAATATATGCTTAGTATCTATAATATAATAATATACCATTCTCATTAACCATCAACTTCATACCTTATGCAAAAAATAAAAAAGATTTTATCGCAGAAAGAGTCAGCGAAAATGTAAGCTTTTTCGCCAGAATGATTATGATGAGAAGTTAGTCAAATATTAAGGACTATAAGACCTCTCAAGGTTCGGTTGATGAAACTGTGAATGCTCGGAGTGAACTTTGTCGGAAAGTCGTGTGGGAGAAAACCGCAGGCACTGTTTGACGAGGGAGACAGGTGGATAGAAATTGAAGCCTGTCACTACTCTACTACTCAACTCTTCTTAACCCGTTTACACATTACATTTAATCACACCTTCGCCCTTTTAAATCTTCGCAACTCCATTTTTTCCTTGCCCATATTACCCTTTGAAAATTGTCTGACCGTGTAAGTAATTAATAAGAAGGAAATTATGGATAATATGAACAAGTTCGCTGAGCTGGGTTTATCGGAAAGCTCGTTACTGGCAATAAGTACAAAAGGATTTGAAGAGCCCTCTCCGATCCAGAAAATGACTATCCCGCTCCTGATACAAAATGAAAAAGACATCGTAGGACAAGCACAGACAGGCACTGGCAAGACAGCAGCTTTTGGACTCCCGATCATGGATATGATAGTTGAGGGTTCTGGTCAAGTACAGGCACTCATCCTCACTCCCACTCGTGAACTGGCAATTCAGGTAGCAGAAGAAATGAGCTCATTCCGTGGTGGACGCAAGATATCTGTGCTGCCCATCTATGGTGGTCAATCTTATAATCGCCAGTTCAGTCGTCTGGAAAGTGGGGTAGAGATAATAGTAGGTACTCCAGGTCGTCTTATCGATCATCTCAAAAGAGGGACTCTTGATCTTTCACACCTCAAGTTCATGGTGCTGGATGAAGCTGATGAAATGCTCAATATGGGATTTATAGATGATGTGGAATTCATACTTTCCAAAACTCCGGCTGAAAAACGCTTCCTGCTTTTCTCTGCCACTATGCCCAAACGTATAGTTCAACTGGCTGAGAATTTCATGAGTGAATATGAAGTGGTGAAAGTTGATTCCACTCAATTGACTGTTGATCTCACCGATCAGATATATTTTGAAGTCCGCGCTTCTGATAAATTCGAAGCACTCTGTCGGATAATTGATGTGGAACCGGAATTTTATGCTCTGGTATTCTGCCGCACAAAATTGAAAGTTGACCATTTGGCAAATGCTCTTTTAGACAGAGGAAATGATGCCGCTGCTCTGCATGGTGATGTTTCTCAAGCCCAGCGGGAACGCATTCTGGATAGCTTCAAACGTAAAAGAGTAAATATCCTCGTTGCAACTGATGTCGCTGCACGTGGTATTGATATAGATGATCTCACTCATGTGCTTAATTATTCCATTCCTCAGGACCCTGAAAGTTATGTTCATCGCATAGGTAGAACAGGAAGAGCGGGAAAACTGGGTACTGCCATCACTTTTATCACTCCCTCAGAATACCGGCAGCTTATGCAGATCCAGCATTTCTCTAATTCAGAGATTCGCAAGGAAACTCTGCCTAAGATAAAAGACCTCATCAAGATCAAGCGGGAAAGGATAGTTGCCGAGATCAAAGAAGTGATTGATCAGGATGATTACCATGATAATATGCACGTGGCAAATGAATTGCTGGAAGGATTCCCACCGGATATGATAATTGCTGCTTTGCTGACTCATGCTTACAAAGATGAATTCTCCACGGACCGCTACACAGAAATTACTGATCCTCGTTCACAGCGTCAAAGTCGCAGCACCAGACAAAACCAGCCCGATGATTATTCCCCTGATCAGGAAGGTATCACCAGACTTTTCATCGCTTTAGGTAGAAAGGATGATATCAATGCTCAAAAACTCGTGAATTTTATACGTCAGGAAGCAATGGTGGATCCCAATCATATCAGGAATATTCAGGTATTTGATAATTTCTCTTTTGCAAATGTCCCCTTCCAGGAAGCTGAACATATTATTAACACCTTTCGCGGAAAAGGCAGAGACAAAAAACCATTAATCGTGGCAGCCAAACCCAAAAATGATAATGATGAAAAATCCCAAAGATCAGCACCCCCCAAAAGAAAACAAAAAACTAGAAGAAGCAAGAAGAGGTGAGATATCGAGAGTCACGAGTCACCAGTTATTACATTTTGAGTTAAGCAGGTAATTGCCTAATAAATAAGCAGGAGCATAATATGGAATTTCTGGATACAATAACCGGATTCTTTTTGGCATTAATAATATTCATCAGCAATTTTCTGGCTGGCTTGATCATCATGATAGGCATATTGCGGTCTATCTGGATATATTTTAAGAAAGATAGAAACTTTATTGAGCAATTGAGAGAAGTGAGAGCAATCCGCATGGTAATTGGTAATTCTTTTTCTTTATCTCTTTCTATCCTGGTGGGTGCCAGTATATTAAAAACAGCTTTGAATCCTACCTGGAACGAGATAGGTATCTTAACTGCTATTATTTTGCTAAGGACTTTTCTTACTTATGTACTGATGCATAATGTGGATGAAGACAAAAAAGAGATAGAAGACAACGGAGAAGAAGAATAAAACACTGATAATACGGATTACACGGATAAACGCTAATAATGTAATATAAAAGATTTTTTAATACGAGAGACGATACAGTGATAGGTTAATATTTTTCCAAAAAAGTGGATGTCCACTGCCAGAGTACACTCAGGTGTAAGCATTGCATCATAAATATGTGTCGCATTTTAACGCAGGGATTTTGAATTATATACGGCGTGAAGAGCTTCAATATCCGTTGATATTGAAGCGATGAACAACGCAGATAGAATTTAAAAGAACAAATTAAAAGTAACAGATATTTATGATGTGATGCTTA
>JAVCCT010000017.1 GCA_030765325.1 Candidatus Stygibacter frigidus
GACTTCCTTTGATAAGGGTATGGCAAACAGCCCCTGCGTTAATTGCGGTCAATGTACCGTATATTGCCCGGTAGGTGCTCTGCGTGAAAAAACTCATATTGATGAAGTATGGGATGCCCTGCTTGATCCGGAAAAATACGTTGTTGTTCAGGAAGCTCCTGCCGTGCGTGCTACTCTCGGTGAAGAATTCGGGATGAATCCTGAAGAAGTTACCGTGGGCAAGATGTATGCAGCTCTGCGTCGTTTAGGCTTTGATCGCGTATTTGACACTAATTTCTCTGCCGATCTCACCATTATGGAAGAAGGCACAGAGCTTATTAACCGCGTTAAAACCGGTGGTAAATTACCTGTGATCACTTCCTGCTCTCCCGGCTGGATCAAATTCATGGAAACTTATTTCCCATGTGTAGCAGAAAACGTTTCTACCTGTAAATCTCCTCAGCAGATGTTTGGTGCTATGGTAAAAACTTACTTCGCTGAAAAAGAAGGTATTGATCCTTCTAAAATAGTTTGTATCTCAATAATGCCTTGCACCGCCAAAAAGTTTGAAGCTCAACGTCCGGAAATGCGCGATAGCGGTTATCAGGATGTGGATTATGTACTCACCACACGTGAACTTATCCGCATGGTAGAAGAAGCTGGTCTTGATTTCAAAAACCTTCCAGAAGAAAAAGCTGATAACCTTTTAGGTGAATATACTGGTGCTGCCACTATCTTTGGTGCTACTGGCGGTGTGATGGAAGCTGCCGTTAGAACTGCTTATGCCGTGCTTTCTGGCACAGAAATGGCTGACCTGAACCTCATGCCCGTGCGCGGTATGGCTGGGATAAAAGAAGCTGACCTTGTGGTTCCACTCGCCGGTGGTGGTGAATTACCGCTCCATGTAGCTGTTGCCCATGGCTTAGGTAATGCCCGTAAACTGATGGAACGCGTAGTTGCTGGTGAAGTATTCCACTTTGTAGAGATCATGGCATGTCCCGGTGGATGTGTTGGTGGCGGTGGACAGCCTTTTGGCAGCTCTATTGCTGACCGTGCCCGTCGTGGTCAGAGTCTATATAAAGAAGATGCTTCAATGGCAAAGAGAACTTCTCACACCAATACTGAAGTGATAAAAGCTTATGAAGATTTTCTCGGAGAACCTAATTCATCCAAAGCTCACAAACTGCTGCACACAAACTACTTTGAACGCAGTAAAGTTAGTGGCGATTGCGTGAAAGCTGTCACCCACAAACACTAATCAATATAGATTGATAAAATATAAAGCCGGTATCATCAATACCGGCTTTTTTTTAACAGCTTCTGGTAGGGGCAGACCCGTGTGTCTGCCCTGAATTTTCTGTTTATATAACCTCGGACTATCAAACATTGATATTTGGTGAAAATAATTGAGCCCACTCTAAAAACCCTCATTTTAAGATTTAGTCAAATATAATGCTTTATAATCAAAATCACCAAAATCCCATAAAAGCAATTGCATCACATTACGTGCAAAGTCTATTTAGTCCAAGTACAAAATTATTAAAACTATATGAATTATTAGACGCAAAGCTCATCAATAATCCCAATTGTCTAGATCCAGACACTTTTTGATATAATCCATTTGTAAGGGAATTAAGTTCAATATCAGGATTCATTAGCATATCGGGATTTCTAAATTTTCTTTTTCTTTGATGGTTACCTAAATTAGGAATATCATACACTGTTCCAACAGAAACTAAATCACCAAGATACCAGCTTTCTAATTCTCTGCAGGCTATTCTAATCAGACAATCAGGTTTTCCAGCTTTTATACAAATATTTGATAATTCCTCCTTAACTTTTACACAGTCACCAGAATCCTGGTCACGAAAAATTACAAATAACGAATCAGGTCTTTGCCAATTTCGCAATTTACGGGGAAGTTGTTTTTCCATATCCTGCTTCCCTTCAAATGTTATAAAAATATATTCATTATTTTGAGAAAAATTTCTTGGTACGAAATTTTCCAGAAATGCTTTTGCTGAATCTTCCTCCAGGAAAAATACTACACTACTCATTATGGATGAACTTTTCCTAAAAAGCCTTGTTTCCATAAATAACCCATTTTGTCTCCATCTTTCATATATACCGAGATTTGTTTGTCATCAGACGCTCTTTTTATCTCTGTAAATCCTTCACGTTTTTCCAGCCAGAATACTTCTTCAAGTCGCATGGCATTTAAAAAATCTGGTGAATGGGTTGATACAAATACCTGATTTCTATGACGAGAATAAAGTCTAAATTCCTCTGCTAATTCTGTCAAAAGATGCGGATATAATTGGTTCTCTGGTTCCTCTACACATAATAATGGATGGGGATGAGGATCAAATAACATAACTAAATAGGCAAACATTTTAATCGTACCATCTGATACATATTTATCGATAAAAGGATCCTTAAAAGAACCATCCTGGAATTTCAGTAATAGCCTGCCGTCAACTGTTGTCTCAGGTTCAATTGAATTGATACCAGGAACTCTCTCTTTCATCTTCTTTATTATTTTTTGAAAAATTGAATGATTATTTAAAAACAGATTATGAGCAACTAATTGTAAATTATCCCCAGTTACAGATAAATGTTCATCATATCCCACAGCATCTTTTGTTCCCCGAGCTTTATTTATATGAAAATCCGAAAGATGCCAGTTTTCAATTATATTCCTAAAAGCGTTGGCTGCCTTAAATTTCTGAAATTGCCCTAATCCCTTTATTGCTAAAATGTCACTACCTTCCAGTTCTCGATATTCCTTTGTTAGTTCTTCGTCCTGTTTATCAAAATCTTCTTCATTAGTTATAGCATAACCCTTTCCCTCTTTATAATCCA
>JAVCCT010000108.1 GCA_030765325.1 Candidatus Stygibacter frigidus
AAACGGTCATATTGCTAACTAATTGTAGGACTAAAGCTTCAAAAAGAAGTGTAAAACCATTACTTTTACCTTCCCAAGGTGTTTTTATCAACTTTACTGAATTATTATCTAACTTAATCCGAGGAACTCTGGCGTGAATGTAACATTCATATTGGAAGAAATTTAGATGGCGCCATTTTTTATTTGTTGTATCATAAGCTTTAAAATCACCTTTAATTTCTTTAGCGATGTCTTCATAGAAAAAAGTTGACCCTTTTTTAAAATCAATACAAATATCTAATGTTTTTTCTTCTTCTTTAAAATTTATTTCCTTAATATACCAAGGACCCTCTATGTGCAGTGCTAATTCAAATAGTCTTTTTTGTTTCATATTTTCTCCTATAATTATATAATTGAAAGAAGAGAAATTAATGAATATTAAAATATCTTACTTCTTTTTTTGCGTATGTTTACGTTTATTCAATCATCTTATTTAGTCTACTAATTTTTTATTTTGCTGAGAATTATTTGTTAAATTACCCACTCAAAGTGCGAATGAACCACATATAAGGGTGAAAACAGGATAATAGCAATCAGGGAAAGCGTGAAATCAAGGACTCTTTTTAAGCCATAGGAGAAATTTATGAAGGATTGCCAGAAAAGAATTTTGTGCATATGAGAAGATTTTTCATGTTTCAGGTTTTCTTCTGAAAACCTGCTGATAATCTTTTCAGTTTCCTTATCTCTTTTCTTCATTTAATCCTCAATTCTTTCACCACTTAATCAAATACGATAAATCAAGACTGAGAGAAGTTTTGTCAATTATACCTATAATCCTTGCATTGTGTACATAAGCCAAAGAAAAAAAAATATTTAGAAAAAGTCTTGGCTGCAATTTGAAGTGAGAACAGCTTATAATTATATAGAGGCGATACAATTTAACTGGTTATATTATTGTATTGATTACAAATACGGAATGACCCCACGTGTTTGATTTCAGGTATGAAAATATTTCTCATATATAACAGTATCCGCAATATATTTCCATAGTGAAAATATATCTTGACAATATTATCCTCTTTGGTAATAAGTAAAAATGGAATCTGGAGATAGTATCTGAAGACAACACAAGATACTATTCTCAATTATAAAAAATATTAAACCAGAGGAGTTTTATATGAAAAAAATGGTAGCTATTTTATTCCTTTTGTTTTTAATGAGTATGGTGTGGGCAGATAATCCACATCCGGTACTCATTGAAGTCATTGATTCGGGTGGTAATCCACCACTAAGAAACAATTTAAGTTTTGCTGCAACAGTCTTAGATGGGCCAGGTGGGAATCCTGTAGGCAATACTTTAACCAAAAATTCCTATGATTGCGGTTATCCAAGCACTGAGTATCCAGGTTTAATTGAGATTAATCTTGGGCAATTTGGTAGTTGGTCAGCTGGTGATTATATGAGAGTAACAGTGAGTGTTACAACTGAAGAACCAGATCAATCAGCTGAATTTTTATTAACTGATGATAATTATCAGCTTTTTTATGACACTGATAGAATTCAATTAGGAATAATTGAGGAAGATTCTCAATCTCCTGATTTGAATGGTGATATCACATTTCTTTTTGACTATGGAAATAATACAAGAGCTGATGATATTCAAGTTAACGTCAATTCTGAAGACATTAATGAAGAGCACGAAATGACCATCACTCAATATGAGAGAGCTTCATACACCATCCCGAATTTTGCTCAGACAATTGACATAGGCTTTGATTTAGATGACACAGAGATTATATCAGAATCTATTTCTGTGGAGATCAGATGGAATTCTCCTGATCCTTCAAGTTTGACAACTCCAACACTTGTTTACAAAGATCTAGATATAAGTGCCGATTACTGGCAATTCGTTGTTCCTGATGATGATGATACAGGTACTTATACTGATGGCTGGGATTTGAATGTAGATGGCACAGAACCTGATGAATATAATTTTGGTGTAAAATTCTCCTTATCAGCTTCAACTATCGGAAGTGCAACTAATACCAAATGGGCAATTGGAAAAAACACAATTCTTGATCTTCAACCAACAGAAAGTATTTCAATATCTTCAAGTATAACTGGAACAGAAGCAAGTACAACATCCTTGAATTTAAGCTGGGATGAAGTTATAGGCGCAGATACTTATGATATTCTTGTTGCTGATAGCTATAATGGTACTTATTCAGTGGAAACATCAGGATTATCAGCAGAAAGTGGAACGGTTTCATTAAGTAATACTACCTCTAATACTATAAAGTATTACAAAATCCAGGGAAAAAACGATTCTGCAACTGACTATGATGATTTAGCAGTTTCAACTGATGTGATGTTGGGTGTCAGTTATGGGATATCAACCACCTTGATTACAAATAATGCGTTAATAGCATTTCCAGTAGATGGATACAGCAGTTATACTAATGCCAGTGACCTTATTGGATTTATTGATGAATGTGATTGTATTTCTCAATGGGATGCAGACTCTCAAAGCTGGAATTCCATGGGACGCATATTTGGTGAATTTGCTGGATGGGATACTGACCTTGATTTTGTCTTAGAAGCAAATACACCAGTTGTATTTAATGTAATGAGTGGAATTGATAATCTTGTTTTAGCAGGAGAAATGAAAACATCAGTTCAATTTACACTGAAAGCCAGGGCAGAAGATACCGTAACCTATAATTACATTTATTTACCTTTGGATTCATCAATCTCTACTGGGCTTGCATTAGCTGGGGATATTACAAATTGTTCTTATGTAGGAAAATTTGATTATGATTCTCAGAACTGGGATGAGATTACTACAGATGATACTGCTGACAGTGTTATTCCAGGTGACCTGTTACGAGTTGGTATTACTGGCAGCACACCTGTAACCTGGCCCAGTGGCAGATAAGGAGGATAATAATGAAAAAAATAACAATAACTTTAGCTCTTATAATTATAGTAAGCTCATTGCTCGCTTTTGGTCCATCCAAACGAGTTTATTTCCAAATTGAAGACCCTGTATTATTCACTCCAGTTGAAGGTGCTGTTACATTCACTGCCAGCTTATATAATGCAACATGGTCTGGTTTGATCATAGATGATGATTTGATAAATAGCTCTCCTGGATGTGATTATCACCTCTATAGGGATGCTTCTGGTACACAAAACGATATAGGATTTATTACTATCGATTGTGGCAGCTTTGAAACAGACCTGCTTTCATTATACACTTTTGCTGGTGAATCTAATATCCCTACTCGATCTCCCAAACTTCATTTAGAATATGATATTGCTGGAACTCGTGAGACACAAATTTTAGATGTCACTCTAAATGGCAGCAATACTCAAGTATTTACTCAAGATGGTGAAGGAGACTGGTCTGGAGGAGATCCTCTTCCTGTTACATTATCTTCTTTTACAGCTATCTATACAGCTCAACCTATACTACAGTGGATAACTCAATCAGAAATCAATAATTCAGGCTGGAATGTTTATCGTAGTAATTCAGAAGATATTGCCGAATCATCATTGATAAATCCCGACATTATTCCTGGAGCAGGAACATCAACAAATCCAACTGAATATGAATTTATTGATGAATATAGCTATGAATTTGAGCAGACGTATTATTACTGGCTGGAAAGTGTAAGTTTTTCCGGTGCAGTTGAAACTTATGGACCAATAACTTTGCAAATTCCTGCTGAGGGAGAAAATGAATCTCCAGTTATTCCACTACTATATGGTTTGCATAATAATTATCCAAACCCATTTAATCCCAATACTAATATATCATTCATGCTTGATGAAGCGTCACACGTAGAATTAGAAATATATAATATAAAAGGTCAAAGAGTAGTTAGTTTGTTAGATAATTTCGTAGATAAAGTTGATGAAGTGATTTCTGTAACCTGGGATGGGAAAAACCAGAATGGAAAAGCAGTAGGTTCAGGAATCTACTTCTATCAGTTAAAAATCAATAACCAGAAACAAATCAAAAAAATGACTTTGATTAAATAATCAGGAGGATTGTTATGAAAAAACTAATTGTTTTATCATTTCTTTTAGTAGCTTTTATTGCTACACTTACAGCAGCAAAGATTGTAAGTCCTTTAACGGATGATGGGAGTTATGACCCCACTAGGACCTATACAGATTTTTCAAATTTCCCTAATACCCGTGATATTGTAAACGTTGATGATTACGCTACAGTTCAGTTAGCAATTGATAACGCTAACCCAAATGATATAGTTCATTTTGGTGTAGATACATATTTAACTGATGCTTTGACTATTAACAAACCACTCACTCTTGAAGGTTCTGGAAGTGGTACAATCTTGCAATTTACAAGTTATGTTACTACTACTGACAGTAAAAGGTCAGTTTTTTACATAAACAGTGGTCCAGATGCATTTGTTAATATATATAATATGTCTTTAATAATTGACTCAGACATTGGTACTCAGGGAAGTTCAGGAGTTGGAGTATACATTTATGAAAGCAGTTGTTTGATTGATGGACTTGATATTGATTTCAATGAATGGTCTTGGTTAGGTATATATGCAATAGATATGAATCCCGAACATAATGCAGAATTTACTGCAACAAATTGTTCTGTTACAGGCATATTGAAAAATGGTATTACCTGCAATGGTCCTGGTTTAGATGTAACATTTACCGGAAATACAGTCTATGGACCATCTCTTACTAATCCAGCATATACAGGTAACATTGCCGGAAATGGTTTGCAAATAGGTAAAGGAGCCGCTGGTATTATTAGTAACAATATCATCTATGATTTCTATGCCAGAGATGTAACTTATGGATCATGTGGAATATTAACATGGAATACTACAGATTCATCAGAGCGTGAAATTGAATTATCAGATAATTCTATCTATGATTGCCAGGCAGCTTTGAGTGCTGTAGAAGATTATGGATTGACAGTGACAATGAATAACAATAATATTTATTGGACATCCTTGAGAATAGATCCAATAACCGATGATGCTTATTCACCAGCAGGTATAGATGTTTTTAGATATTATAATGTGAATAACAGCAATATGATAGCTAACGTAACAAATAATAATATTGTAAGATACCCAGTCTGTGATTCAATGAAAGTCACAGGATACTCTCTTGGAAGTGCTGAAGGTATTGGCTGGGGTAGTCCTTGGAATGGCGATGCACCTCTTGCTTTTAACTTTATAAGTACGACTTTTAGCGGAATTTCAAATGCGTTCAAAGTTTATGGAGCTACGAAACTTATCGAAATTAATTGTGATGATGTTGATTTAGATTTAGATAGTGAAAGTGAATGGGGATTTTATGTAAAATCTAATGCATCAACATTGGTTGATGATAAAATTAATGTAAGTTTCAATTTTACAAATTCTACTATTAGCCATGATAATTCCAGCGTTTATTTTATGATGATATTTAAGGAATTTGTTAATCCGGGACTTACAATTTTTGAGAATAATGATTTTTCTGGTGTTAAAGGTTTTTATTATTACAATTCAAGTGGCACACCTCTTAATGCTGAACATAACTACTGGTACTATACTGACCCTACAAGTGCGCTAAATGGGCCTATAGATGTGACCCCTTGGTACACTGATGCTACTATGACAGAGTTAGCTCATCCTGCAGCAAAGAATGTTATGGTATCCAAATTAGTCAATGATGTAACTTTAGATTGGGAAGCCTGGGATAGTGAGAGTGTAACAGAAACTTATAAAATTTTCAGAACTTATGGTAATCCCTATGTATCAACAGGCTGGGAAACTTTAGCTACTGATGTTGCTCTTCTTACTGCGACATATAGCCAGACAGAAGATTATGCATTTTACCGTGTATGTCTTACTGATGAAGAAGATTATGTAGAAAGCGATGTAGTAGGATATTATACTGTAAATTGTGATATAAATGATGCTAATACAAATCTTAACTTCATCTCTATTCCATTGAGTACTGAATATACAAATGCCTCTGATTACGTGGAAAATGTAATTGAGCTGACGAATTGTAATATGATCAGTAAATGGGTTGTTTCAGCTCAAGCTTGGCAAACTGCCACTTATGTATCTGAACTAGGAATCTGGTTTGGTGATTTTGCCATAGAAGAAAACGGTGCATATTTAATGGGATGCTTAACTGATGATTTAAGTTATGTTGTTACTGGATACCTTCCTGCAATGCCTGAATATACTTTAGTAACTGGTAATAATCTGATCATGGTTCCCATGGATGTTGCCGCAGGTACTGATTCAGGTACATTCTATGATAATGAATTTGATCTTGAATTAGGCGACACAATTAGTAACTGGGATTTTTCTACACAGGGATATAATACTTATTCATATAATCCGGGTATGGGAGGCTGGGGAAGTACTTTCATAGTAAATCCTGGTAATCCTGTTATGGTTGGTGAATAAATAAAGAATATCTGAAAATGGTGAGCAAAAAATAAGGAGAAATATTATGAAAAAAATAATTACTTTGATGATGATGCTGGTTCTCTCCGCTGCTCTCTTTGCAGGTATTCCTCATCCTGTATTTGTAGAGTTTGAAGGAACTGTTGATGATTTTACCGCTTATCTGGGAACAGATAACACTACGACACTCTCAGAAACATCAGTTGGCTGCGGAATCTTAGTCGAATCCGGTGAATACCAATTGATCATGGTTGAATGCGGAAATTTCCCGGAATGGGAATTTGCTGATGTTCTATATATATTAATTGATGGACAATATACTCAGGTAATTCTGGGTTATGACAATGTCCAGGCACTCACTGGTCAAGAAGCAATTTGGTATCCAGGCACTCCTGGTGGTGAAGTAACTCAGGAAGGCGTATTTGCACAAGGTTGGAACTTGTGGAGTTATAATGTATATCTGGCAAGTAATGATGTTGTAGATGTATTTGCACCTTTGACTTATTTAACAAAGGTAAAGAGTATCACTCAGAGTTATGATCCTACTTTAGGACCAGGATTTAACACTCTTAATACTTTAGTAGATGGTTATGGCTACTGGGTACAGGTATCTCAGGAAGACTATCTGGATATCACTGGAGCAGCAATACCTTTGACTACGGAAATTGCAATTGACGCTGGCTGGAATCTGGTGGCATTTCTGCCTCAGGCAGATGAAGCTCCAGAATATGCTTTTGCTTCACTTATTAATGAAGTAGCACCACACAATCTGGTGAAAGTAAAAAGTATTACTCAGAGTTATGATCCTCTTCTTGGATCAGGATTCAATACACTTGCATTAATGTCTCCTGGAAATGGTTACTGGGTTAATGTGGCTACTGCAGTAGCAGATTTCACATATCCTGTTCCAGCTACTCGTGCTATGGAAATAGAAGCTGTAGAATATATCTGGACACCTATTATTTATACTAATAGCACATGTGCTTATGCCAGTCTGGAAGCAGAAGGACAGATAGCAGCATTTGTAAATGGCGAATGCCGTGGTGTGAGCCAGATCAATAATGGCTGTGTATCATTGGTGATCAATGGAACTGAAGCAGAAACAGCAACACTCGAGCTTTATCAGAATGGTCAGGTATCTGATCTTAATACTGAGATCACAACAGCACCAGGTGAAGATGTATTCTTTGATTTCACCACAGATGCACCTGTGACAACTCAGATGCTGAAAGCTTATCCTAATCCTTTCAATCCAGTAACAACAATTGCTTATCAGACTTCAGAAGCTGGTAATGTAAATGTATCAGTTTATAATGTGAAAGGACAGAAGGTAGCAGAACTTGCCAATAATCATCAGGAAGCAGGAACACACAATGTAGTGTGGAATGCTGATGGAGAGGCAAGTGGAATATATTTTGTAAAGATGACTGCAAGTGGAACACAACAGATTCAGAAGCTTATTCTGATGAAATAGTGTCATATGACCATAGGATGCACTAAGTTCTTTATCTGTAATCGCTTCGCGATTAAGGTTTTTCTAAGGCATTAGCCCAAAAACAGATTGACCGGTAGGGCTTCGAGCATTATCGAAGCCCCTACCTGTTTTCGGTTACGGGTTATC
>JAVCCT010000009.1 GCA_030765325.1 Candidatus Stygibacter frigidus
AAATTATGAAGACAATTCAACGAGAAGGAAAATCCACATCAGCAGTTATAAGTGGATTTATGAAAGAATTTAATCTTCAGCTTGAAGATTTCAAATTCGAGGTTGTAGATGAAGGTAAGAAAGGTTTCCTAGGATTATTTTCATCTCAGCCGACCGTGATCAAATTTATGCTTTCAGATATTTGCGATTCAATTAAAAAATACACAATTGGCGTACTTCATCAGATGGACGTACAATTTGAGAGTGTAAAGGTTGAAGAGAAGAGCAATATTTATTATGCCGAGATTTTTGGTGTAAAGGAAGCTGGATTTTTAATCGGTAAAGAAGCCAGGATATTAGATGCATTACAGCATCTGGTTAATCAGATGATCAATAAGCAAGAGCGGAAATCCATGCATCTTGAGATGGATATTGATGGATATCGTGAACGCAAAAATCAGCAGTTAATAGAAAAGCTTAAGGTTGTCTGTGAGCGCGTTAAGAAAACTGAACGAAGCTATACATTTGAGCCGATGAATGCTACCAGAAGGAAAATTGTTCATCAATATATTGAGAAAGAACCAAAATTGCAAACTATGACTATTGGCAGAGGTGAAGCAAAACGCGTAGTTGTTTCTGTAGTTGGAAAGAAACCAGCTCAGAATATTAATAATAATCGTAATAATCGCCGTCCGGCAAGAAGTAATAGTAAAACTAAAGCCTGATATTAATTGACAGTACAGGCTATTTATTGATAAAAAGTACCCGATGTGAAGCATCGGGTACTTTATATATGTGAGGAGAATATTATGCAATATATTGAACAACACCGAATAAAGATCAAAATCACTGTTCCAATTTTCGGAATTGGATGTGGCGTGCTGGGAATGAGTACAAGTAAAGTAACCCTCAAATTAGGCAATTGGGCATCTATTCTACTGCGAGCACTTGAATATCGAGGTTATGATTCCACTGGAGCAGTATTTCAGGATGATAAGAAGAATATCAGATTGATGAAAGATGTGGGTGCTCCAAGTACACTTGTAAAAACTCTGGGTATAGAAGATGAACGTGGTCAGATATTTTGTGGACAGGTGCGCTGGGCAACTTTTTGTGATGTCAATCAGCGTAATGCTCAACCTCACTGGGTAACTTGTAAGCAGGAATTGTATGGCGCTCATAATGGTAACATTACTAATTGTCAGGAGCTTAAGAAATTTTTGCTTTCCGAAGGTCATAATATTGAAAGCGATAATGATGGAGAGATGCTTGTTCACACAGTAGAGCATTATTTTGATAATGAATTGAACAGATATACCCTTGATAAGCAGCAGGACATTGAATTTAGAAGAGAATGTCTTCGCAGGGCAATAGTTTCAGCATCCAAGCGTATGGTAGGTAGCTATGCAGCTGTGATAGTAGATCCATTTACGGAATATAGCTATGCGATCAAAGCAGGCAGCAGTCTTTATTTTGGAATTGGTGAAAAGGATGATAATAGCTTTTGCCTGGCATCATCTGATCTCACTGCTGTGCTAAAATTCACCAAAAAGCTGGTAAATTTGCGCGAAGGTGAGTTTATAGAATATCATCAGGATCAATATCAGGTTTATGCATTCAGGGATCTTCGGGTGAAAAGACCTAATCTGCCTGACGAAGTATTCAAAGCTGGAGATGCGATAGAAAAAGAACCGGTAAGATCAAGATTGAGAGCAGAGGATACTGAATTACAGGCGCAATATAAATATTTTATGGAGCAGGAGATCCATGCAGAAGTGGAAACCACTGGGAAGTTAGTGAAGCTATTTCAGGGTGGGTCAAATACATCTCACTTCATGCTGGATTTTATTCGTAATACCAAATTATATGATGAACTTGCTGATCTTAGAAATAAGATATCCCATGAAGATTTGCCGGAAAGCCAGCAGAAATTATTCAGTGAATATATCAATTCTTCCCAGGGAGAAAATTTTTATAACAAAGCTATCAAGCAGTATCCCAAAATTTATGCTGAACTATTCAAAGAAAAGTTTGATCGTAAATATTTCTTTTCCGGAGATAAAAATGTATTTCTGGAGCTAATGGGCAGGGATTTTGACAAGCGTAAGCAATTATTGGCAAAAGCACTTGATTCCATAGCAGAAGAAATTGACGTGCAGGAATTTGATCGGGAAGTGAACAGCTTTATTAATCTGGTAGAAAACACTATTAAAAAGAATGGAAATATTTATACAATTGCCTGTGGGACATCATTTCATGCAACCAAAGTGGCAGGACTTTTCTTTAATGATATTGCCCAACAATCAATTATTCCTGTATTACCAGGAGATTATCGGGGACAATATTCCAATAGCCTCAGGGATAATGATGTGATAATTGGAGTTTCACAGAGTGGTGAAACCAAAGACCTGATCGATATCTTTAATGATGTGGAACGGTCAGGGAAAAAGGTGAAACTGGTGGTTCTGGTAAACAATATCAATTCTACTCTGGGACAGGAAAAGAGCGATATCTCAATACCAATTTACTGTGGACCCGAGATGGCAGTTCCAGCCACAAAGAGCTTTATGAACCAGATCGTGTTATTTTACTATCTGGCGATCAAGGTTTCTTTCATGAAGCTGGATAGATTTCCTGATCTTATGAAGGATGTATCCAGAAAGGATATTGAAAAAAGACTAAGTACCATCAGCCGAATTCCTCAATTAATAGCTGACACGATCCAGACAACCCGGGAACAGGTCGAATATGTGGCAAGCAAGGTATATCTTGAACCATCCATGCACATTTTAGCCACAAAGATGACAGGTGTTGCCAAGGAAGGTGCACTTAAGATCAGA
This sequence comes from Candidatus Stygibacter frigidus, assembly GCA_030765325.1. GTDB lineage: Bacteria > Cloacimonadota > Cloacimonadia > Cloacimonadales > TCS61 > Stygibacter > Stygibacter frigidus. The sequence continues at coordinate 2,820 of JAVCCT010000009.1, forward strand.
GAAACAGTGCTTAGCCACACTGAAGGCGGGGAAGCCTCGGAATTCAAACATGGACCTAATACGATTTTAGGTAAAAATACCGTTTATGGCTTTAAAAATGTGAAAGCGATGATCAAGGAAATGACCCAGCGACTGGAAAAATTATATCATGAAGCTTTAAAAAGAGATATTACAACAGATGAAGTTATTAAAATAAACAATGCTCTCCCATCTTATCTTTTCAAAAGAATTGATCCCTA
>JAVCCT010000292.1 GCA_030765325.1 Candidatus Stygibacter frigidus
AAGCAATGCTCCCACCTGATGCTTATCTTGATCCCAAAACTGATGTATTTACCTTTCAAGTAGAAGAATTTAGTGAATAGGAAGTAATATGAATGAAGACTACGTTACTGTATTAAAGACTTATAATCTGGGTACAATTGCCATTGCGAAATCATTATTGAGTGATGCTGGCATAGATTTTACCGTTAAGAATGAAAATTTTGGCTCTATATACAACGGATTTTACACGGTTTCAGGTTTTATAGAAATTCAGGTGAGAAATCCTGATGCAGAAACTGCCCTGGAAACGCTGGAAGAATTGCAGAAGGACTCTGATGAGCCTGGTGAAAAGCCGGCAGAATAAATGATCAATGAAAACCTGCGCTTTCTGCGGAAAGCACTCACCCTCCCCCGCACCTGGAATGCGATCAAGGTATATGCCGGATATTTTTTATCTTTGCTCACAAGAAAACCCCACATCTGGGGCTACCCTCCGGTAGTGATGATCGAGCCCACTAATATCTGCAATCTGCAATGTCCGCTCTGCCCTTCAGGAAACGGGACTCTTAAGCGCGATAAAGGTTATATGAGCCTGGCAACTTTTAAGAATATTATTGATCAGGTTCATAAAAAGAGCTTTATGATAGTGCTTTGGAATCAAGGTGAACCATTCCTCAATAATGATATCCTCCAAATGATCAGATATGCTTCTGATCATAAGATGTTCACTCTGCTTTCCACAAATGGTAATATCAAAATTGATGCCAGAGCCCTGGTGAAAAGCGGATTGGACTCATTGATCATCTCTCTGGACGGTGCCACTCAGGATACCTATAATAAATATCGGATCAATGGTAAACTCTCGGTAGTTCTGGATTTTGCCAAATCGATTGTGAAAGCACGCCTGGCACTCAATAAAAAGAATCCGCTGCTGCGCTGGCAGTTTCTGGTGATGAAGCATAATGAGCCTGAAATAAATGCCATCAGGAAAATGGCAAAAGATATTCAAGTGGATAATCTGGAATTGAAAACTGTGCAAATATATTCCAAAGAGGATATAGATAATTTTCTCCCGCTTAATCCTCGCTATCGGCGTTATAAGATTAGTAGTGATAATTTTGAATTAAAAGCCGGGATCCCGAATCGTTGCCGGCGTATCTGGGTGAATATGGTTATTAACTGGAATGGAGAGATGTCAGTGTGCTGCTTTGATAAAGATATTGATCATGCTTTAGGGAATTCTTCTGATCAATCGCTTATCAGTATCTGGAAAGGAAAAGCCTTTCAGCATTTCAGGAAGCAGATACTCAGCAACCGCAAGATCTATCCTATGTGTAATAATTGCGGTGAAAGCGTTAAAATGAGGGTGAAGCAAACCAGAGTGAATTAAACTCCCTATCTATCCTTTTTTAATCCGAATCTTAATATATCAATGATTTTACCCTTGATGTCTTCCAGAGAAAATGGCTGATCCTGGACTACCCACTCCGTTATCACAAAGTTTACTGTCCCAAAAATTATATAGCTCAAAGTTACTGGATCTATCTCCCTGATCGAACCTTCTTCGATAGCCTCAGTACAGATGCTTTGCAGATATGTAAGATAATGACGTAAGGGCTTGAAATCAGGATATTTATTGTAAAAGTCCTTGCTTTGACGCAGCTCTACTGCCAGAAATCTTACCACTTTGGGGTCTTCTGTAAACAGGGCGATATGCTCCTCAGCAAAACTGAATAACTTATCATAACCACTTTTCTCATTACTGATACGTTTTTCAATGGCATTCAATCTGCTTTCAAATAAATTCTCCACTGCTTTGATCAGTAGATCATCTTTATTCTTAAAATAGAGATAGGTGGTTCCATCAGCGACTCCGGCTTCCTCAGCTATCTCCTTTATTTTTGCCCCATGAAAACCTTTCTCAGAAAATATCTTAATGGCTGCCTCTAGTAGTGCTGTACGCTTTTTTTCCTGCTTATTCATTGCTCTTTGCGTCTTCTTTCTTTTTATCATTAGTATTCCCTCCAGTCAGTGTCATATATAATTCCTGATCATTTTCCGTCAAGTTTCTGAATCAAATTCAGTTTACTCAATTTCGATCAATTGATATTCCAGGCTGCCTAATCCGGTTTCCTCAGCATATTCCAGTCCATGATTTCCACTTACCCCGGAATAATGAGCAAAAGTGTCTTCCTGCCCAGTATGACTATTCACCAGATCCAAAGAGGCTTTATCTGCTGCCACCATATCAGTGGATGCGATTATCCCGATCTTTTCGGCAAATGGAGGTGGTGCGCCTTTATCACAATCACACAGCCGTGATACTTTATCGATCACATTGATATAGATCATCTTTCTACCCTTTGATATCATCCTGGCATAATCAACTAATCTCTCCTGAAAAACCAGCAAATTTGTACTCCCCCATGGTATTGAGAATACTCTTTGAGGGCATACGCCAATGCACTTTCCGCACCCGATACAGAGTGCGGGGGATATTATTACCGGCTCAAGACTTATTGCCTTACCCGGGCATTCCTTCACGCACATCCCGCAATTTACGCATGCTTTGCCATTAACTTCTGGAATTGTAGATGCATGCTGTGCCATTTTGCCTGAAATACTTGCCATACCCATTCCCACATTCTTGATCGCTCCTCCAAATCCTGACATTATGTGCCCTTTAAAATGAGAATAGATGATAAAGCTGTCATACATGTCTATTCCCGCCGGCATCCTCACTTCCTGATAGTGTTTTACACCTTCCACCGGTCTGGTTATATCCCCCTCAGCATCCATAATATTCACAGGAGCAAAATCAAAACCATGCTCCTTTGCTACTTCCAGATGCGTTTCCGTCTCTCTGCGAGGTCCCAGATATAGCACATTGGTCTCCACCAGATCAGCCTTTGTCTTTTTTGCCAGAATATGTAATAGATGAGGCGGAAGATAATTCTCATTTCCACGCTCTCCAAAATGAAGCTTGATCCCTATCCTTCCCGATATGTTCTCTGACAGCTTTTGAAATATCTTCCAAACGGATTCTGCCCTGATTTCTTTTGTAAAATACACTATTGACATCTTCTAACCTCTTCTACATATTTTTTTCTTAATACATTGAGCTCAATATCAAGTCAAGTAATATTCCATTAATCTGCCATATTCATATTGATATTTTATAAAATATAGAGTAATTTTAAAATGATTAGATAATTTTTAACTATTTTCCCTCTTTTTTTATTGACAGCATTAAGAAAGTTTTAGATAAAAATATCATAAGGGGTTGTTATGGGAAAAATTAAATTAGGTATTATCTTGATCTTAAGTATCTTGATCTTATCATGTGGTAAAGCAAAACCGAAGCTCAGGATTGGGTTAAATGCTGATTATCCACCCTTTGAATTCATGCAGGATCAGGTACTAACTGGTTTGGATGTGGAAATGGCTAATAAACTGGCAGAATCCATTGGCTATGATCTGCAATTTGTCAGAATGGAGTTTGATGAGCTGTTACCTGCTTTATTGAATAAACATATTGATTTGGCAATCTCTGCCATCACCATCAATCCTCAGCGTCAGCAGATCGTTGATTTTTCCATCCCCTACTTCTCTGCTGACCAGTCTTTGATCACAGTAGAAGATAGCTCTATCAAAGTTAATGAGTTAGAAGATATTGCTGATTATAATATCGGATTTCAAAATGGCACTACCGGTCAATACTTCCTTCAATTCAATTTGGTTGAAAAAGATGTCCTCTCCTGGGAAAATCTCTCTGCTTTTGATAATAATAATCAGGCTATTTCTGCTCTTATGAATAAAGAGATAGATATCCTGATCCTCGATGACTCAGCCGCAAAAGCCTTCTGCAATATCAAGCCTCTTAAAATTGTGCATCTGATAAAAACTGATGATCAATATGGGATTGCCATGAGAAAAGATTATGAACTTAAAGATGATATCAATACTGCCCTCAGGCAGATCATTAATTCAAACTATTGGACTTCGCTGGTTACCAAATATTTAGGAAATTAGGAGAGAGAGTTATAAATAAAACCGCTGTGCAGGCACAGCGGTTTTTATTTTTATAATTATTTACCTAAAGTAGCTACCATCACGGCTTTGATAGTATGCATTCTATTTTCTGCCTCATCAAATACTACTGATTGCTCGCTTTCAAATATCTCTTCACTCACTTCCATCTCCGGTACACCAAATTTATCATTGATCTTAGCTCCCATAGTAGTGTCAGTGTTATGAAAAGCTGGCAGGCAGTGCATAAATATTGTGTCTGCTTTCCCTGTCATGTTCATCATTGCCCTGTTTACCTGGTAGGGAAGCAAAAGCTTAAGACGCTGTTCCCAGACTTCATCTGGTTCTCCCATTGATACCCACACATCGGTGTAGATAACATCCGCATCCTTTACACCCTTGGCAATATCTGAGGTTATGGTGATCTTAGCTCCAGTTTCCAATGCGATTTCCTGGCAAATATCTACCAGATCACCTTCCGGCTGAACTTCCTCAGGTGCCACTATCCTGATATCCATCCCCAGTTTGGCTCCGCCTACCAGAAGACTGTTGCCCATATTGTTTCTGCCATCGCCCACATATACAAATACCATTTCATTAAAGGGCTTTTTAAGATGTTCTTTGGCTGTAAGAAAATCTGCCAGTACCTGGGTTGGATGAAATTCTGTGGTTAAACCATTCCATACCGGTACTCCAGCAAATTCACCCAGTTCTTCTACTATACTTTGACCAAACCCGCGATACTCTATCCCGTCATACATCCTGCCTAATACGCGGGCCGTATCTTTCATGGTTTCTTTGTAACCTATTTGGCTTCCTGAAGGTCCCAGATAAGTTACGTGAGCTCCCTGATCATGAGCTGCCACTTCAAAGGCACAACGTGTTCTGGTGGATGCTTTCTCAAATATCAAAGCGATATTCTTACCTTCCAGACGCAGCTGCTCGGTTCCAGCATACTTTGCTTTCTTCAAATCCTGAGCAAGATCGATTAAAAACTCTATCTCTCTGGAACTTAAATCAAGCAGCTTCAGAAAATTCCTGTTTCGCATATTAAATGCCATATCATTCTCCTTAATATCATATCTTAGTTGTTAAAAAATTTCCCTGCCCCCGATGGTCAAGAATTTTCCAGATTAGATTTTATCATATCTCTTCTTTCATTCAGACTTTATCAGTTTTAACTTTTTTATCATTACTTTATGCCTGTAGCTTTATATAATACTTTCGTCTCACTCCAGAGTGTTTTCATCAATTAGAACTATAAATTTGTTACATTTCTATACTATAGTATTATAATGTCTTTATATTCTATTATTATACATCATTATCCTCTTATTTATAATACTCTTTTTCTTTCAAAGTGGAACAACAAAGCACGTACTGACATTTTTATGTTATATTGTGCTTAGTTGTTCCACCTGTTTCACACTTTGGATGTTGAAATAATGTTATTTTTATCTATTTTATTCTCTGAAGTTTTTTGGAATGATTGTGTTATTGATCTTGAGTTTGATTTAAAATTCTTTATCTTATTCTATAATAATTGCTAAGTCCGCTGCTTCCGCTAAGTCGTCTGCGTTCACTTTTTCGCCCTTAACTCAATCTGGAGTACCATCTTAAGTCAATAGCT
>JAVCCT010000177.1 GCA_030765325.1 Candidatus Stygibacter frigidus
AATATTTCTACAATTATATATCCCCTTCAGGGAAAAGAAGTTTGAAATCAGCCTGATTCATAACTTATGAACCGTTTTCGTGGCAGGAATTCTGAGTAACTTGCGAGAAGAGAGAGTGGTCGAAGTGTACAAAAAAAGCTGGATTTTCATCGTTGGGGGTGCATGATTGATTTAAGGGCGTGAATTAGATATTGGAATTTATATACTGGATGATCTTACGGGCTGCTTCCTGAACGGGTGGGGAGATAATTTCACCAAATTTTACGTTTGAAGGTTGGATTCCCAGAAGATAAGTTTCCATTTCAAAAAATTCTGAAATGCGGCGTAGCGATACTGTGTGAGTATGAAATGTGTTATCGGGGAGTTCAGAAATATGGATCAACTTGAAATAACCAGGTTCTCGGTTAAAATCAGTACAATCCACCAGAACGAGTAGATCTGGAGAAAGAGAGTTTATCTTACCAACGAATTTTTCTATTGCAGCTTCAACTATAAGAGTTTCTAAAAAGGATCCATTTTTCAATTTTTCACAAATCAATATTCCAATAGCATCATCAGATTTGAGTCTGTTACCAACACCTACAAAGAGGATTTTTTTATTTCCAGCGTCCAGAAGAGGTTTAAAGGAATCAAACACTTAGCTAAGATTTTCTATCTGGAGCTTACGATTGCAATTAGGACAAAGAATATTATAGCTATTCTTTCTTTTCAGACCATCTGTTATGGGGATGGAAACATCTTCTGCTCTTGAAAGCTGCAATCTCTCATTTAACATATTCAAATTCAATACAGAAGCAAAAGCCTTAGCCCCCAGCTTTTCATGAATAAACTGCATATGCTGCTTTGTGGTAATTATAGCCCCGCAATTATCACAAATAAGAAGTTCACGCTGTTGAGTTTCCACAACTTCAGCCCGATCAAAGCAGGCAAGATCATAAATTTCATCCGAAAGAGCAACACCTTTGCCAGTAATACAGTGTTCTTCACATTTTCCACAGAATATGCATCTGCCATAATCGCGAGTAATGGTCCTAAGACCTGTTTCTGGATCATCTTCAAATGTAATAGCATTGGACGGACACACATTGGCGCATGTTTCACACCCTACACAATTATCCTCATCCACCACTGGTTTACCGCGATATCCGGGAAATGGTTTGAATTCACCTTTAGGGAATGGGCTTGTGTATGGCTTTGTGAATAAGGAAACCAGGGCTTCCCTTACTTCACGCAATTTGGGATACCTCATTTGTTCTGCTCCTTGTAATGATCTACCACAGTTCTATCTGACAAATCAACTCCAGCTTTATATGCTCCTCTGATCAGAGCATGAGCAGCAACTGTGGAAGTGAAAAATAATAGTGGTATTGCAATAAGAGCTTTGATGCCTGTAGCAGAAAATCCAAATTGGATAAATAAACCCAGCAGGATACTGCACGTTCCTAAGGTAACGGACTTAGTGGCAGATTGGAGACGATTATATACATCTGGCAGTCGAAGCAGTCCTACGCAGCCAAATATATCAAATGCTGCTCCAACTATATAAAGAATAATGCTGATACTATTCATCTAATTTCTTCCTTGTTAAATATTTTGCCAGTGATAGTGTGCCGATAAAACTGATAAGTATCCAGGCAATAGCAACATCGATCAGGAATAGTCTATCGGTTTTGATTGCTAAGAAAACGCAGATACCAACGACCAGAATTCCGAAAATATCAATAGCCACCATGCGATCGGCAACAGAAGGTCCCAGGATAACCCGCAGGAAACACAGGAAACTTAATCCCATTAAAATATACAGTAAGATATCAATCATTATTCAAATATCCTTTTTAATAGTGTTTCAAATCTTCCGATGATCTTTTTAGTGTAATATGCTGGATCATCACTTTTTACATATATCCAATGGACATACAGGTCGCTATCGATAATATCTACAGTAATTGTTCCAGGAGTCATTGTGATGGAATTTGCCAAAATTACTTTTGCTATTTCTGTTTTCAATGATGAATGCACTTTTACAATACCAGGTTTAATTGGCATTCTGGGACTGAGAACGCGATAGGCAACATCAAAATTTGCCTTGATACATTCCCAGACGAATATGATAATATAAATGATCAACCAGAAATATCTTACCGGGTTATAAAATTTCTTCCAGGAAGTAAGAAATCTGCTTGAGAAGATCAATGTTGTGAGTAGAGCAGCAAATACGCCACTAAGGATGTTTGCAGTTTCCAGATTGAAAGAAAATGCCATCCAGATCAAAAATAAAATTATAAATAAGGTTATCTTCTTCATAATCATCATCCTAATACTGCTGTGGAATACTGCAGATTTTTTATAAGTACATTAACAGCGGGGAAAATGAACTGATCACGGATTGAGGGGATCACCATCAAACTCAGCATTAGACATAATAATGCCAGAATCACCATTGCAATTGACATGGGTGCCGGAACTTCCTTGATCTGATTGTCATATTCTCCAGGTTTATTATAGAAAATATATTTTTGGAATTTCATAAAATATGAGATCGTGACCACACTTACAGCTACTGCCAGGAAAGCCAACCAGTAATAATGTGCCCTTACTGCTGCGAGTATAATGATCAGCTTACTAAAAAAACCGTTGAACGGAGGTATCCCTGAAATCGACAAGGAAGCAATTAGAGAGGTTTTACTGGTAATGGGCATTTTTTCAGCTAATCCACCTAATTTACGCATATCCCTGATACCTGTACTATATTCCACCGCACCAGCATTGAGAAATAGGAGGCTTTTAAATACAGAGTGATTTAATAGATGCAGTAATGCACCCAAAAAGGCGAAAGCAGCAATAGTTTTACTGCCATCCTTAACCATAATTGTCATTCCAATTCCCACAGCCATTACAACATAACCCATCTGACTGATACTGGAATATGCCAGCAATCTTTTCATATCCCACTGACCAATCGCCATTAATCCGCCAATTATCATCGATAAGGTTCCCAGCACAAGGATAGTCATCGCGATATCAGCATTTAGGGCAAACATGTTAAAGAATAATCTGAAGATCACATAGAGCCCTATCGCCTTGATGAGCACACCAGAAAGCATAGCAGAAATCGGGGAAGGTGCAGATGAATGTGCATCAGGCAGCCAGGAATGGAAGGGGAAAATAGCAGCTTTTAAGCCAAATCCTACCAGGAACAGCAACGAAACAAATTTTATAAAATTCGCTGAATATGGTAATTGCCGGGAAATATCAGCAATATTAAGAGTTCCAGTACCCCAATAAATAAACCCAATTGCCAAGAGGATGAGTAGTGATGCCAGACAACCCAAAACCTGATATTTAAAGGATGCTTCCAACTGATGCTTCTCAACTCCGAAGGCAACCAGAATATAAGAAGAGATTGCTGCAATTTCCAAAAAAACGTAAATATTAAAAATATCACCGCTGATCACCATTCCATTCATACCAGCAATCATTAAGCTGAATAATATGTAAAATTTTCTTTCAGCAGTATATTCTCTTGTATATGAGATGGAAAAGAGGGCAGTTATAAATCCAACCGCGGAAATAATCAGCAGCAGTAATTTAGTAAGTCCATCCATCACCATATAGATAGCGATCGGGATATCTCCAACATCAGGAAAGCCACCAACATTATACGATAATGTACCCTTGGAGTTAAGTATAAAAACGAGCGTCAGACAAGTGAGAAACAGCAGCTCAATTAAGAGAATCACTTTGCCCATATTTTTAACTAATCTTCCCAGAATTGCCATTATAAAGGCAGAAGCTAATGGAATAACTACATAAAGCGGGATCCATGCATTCATTTTTTATCCTTTAAGACTATTTATCTTTCTGATATCAAAAGTACCATATTTTCTATATAATCTGATAGCCATCGCCAGTAGTAGCGCTGTGGTAGCCAAACCAATAACAATGGCAGTTAGGATCATTGCCTGTGGCAAAGGATCAACATAATTATTCAAGTGGAATTTCTCAGCAAAAATTGGAGCTGTGCCACCTTCGATATATCCGATCATGATCAGAAACAGGTTTACGCTATATTCCATTATAGCCAATCCTATAATGATCTTGATGAGATTCTTTTGCGTGATAATGCCATATAAACCAATGAGAAATAGGATCAAACACAAAATAAATGGTATCATAATGCTACCTCATCTTTGAATACGACCAGAGCAATAAAAATCGTTGTAATCGCAGCGCAAACTTCCGTGCCAACAATAATATTTTCCAGAGGGATCATACCAGCACTAAGTAGTTTACCGACTATCCCTTTATTGATAAAATTACTGAAAAACACAAATGAACTAGAGATTATCAAGCCCAATCCTGCAATTATTAAAAAACCCAGAATTGCTCCGCTTTCCAGAAATTCCAGCCCTGATTCCTCCTGACGAAGCTTATCGAGAATTTCTCCATTTGCCAGGATCTGCAGGATAAAGGCACTTGCCATTATCACTCCTCCGGCGAAACCTCCACCCGGAGTTAAATGCCCATAAAATACAATATATAAACCAAAGAGAAAGATAATGGGAGCAATGAACTGAGTTACTTTTCTTACGATTATGGTCATACCTTTCATATTATCATTCTCCCTTCTTACCTTTAAGCCTAAGAATAGTCAAAACCCCGATCACAGCAGTAAATAACACTGTTGCTTCCCCTAACGTATCATATCCCCGGAAACCAAATACTATCCCTGTTACCAGATTAGCACTTCCGGTTTCATGTACTCCTTGAGTGTAAGCAGTAGCCATTCTAGTGGTGTGCTGTCCAAAGGGACTCAAACTGCCGGATATCTTATCAAATGCCAGGTAGAAAGCTATCGTAAACAGCAATAGAACCAGAAGGTAGATAAATTGACTGAAGCTGGCAGTCTGCTTGTCTTGCACTTCTGTGGTATCTTTGATAACAGCGATCATAATAACCAGTGTGACAATCTCGATAACCACCTGCACAATTGCCAGATCAGGTGCCTGAAGCAGTAAAAATGAGATCACTAATCCAAATCCTACTATGCCATATGAGATCACAGCAGAAAGCAGGTCTTTGGCATGCAGAGAAAACAATGAGCCACAAATCATCAGAATCAGCATAATAATTAAATATATTTCCATAATAATTTCCTTTAGATGATGATCAATAGTATTATCGCAAATCCAGCAGCTACCCATACCAGATACGTAGATAATATCCCTGTATGACAGGAACTGAAAATGTTAAATAAAGCCATTATAATATTTCTTCCCAGATGATAGATATCAAACCACTTCTTTTTGGCTGCATTATAGAAAAATGCAATAAATTTAAACTCCGTTATGGACTTATAAAAATCTGAAGGTGCAAAATTTGTCTCATTCTGGATCTTTTCCCCGCCCATAAAGCTATCTTCCCGGCGATGTTTGCCAACGTTACCAATAGCGTAGATTATGATTCCCAGAATTATCGATATCAGAATTAATATAGAAACCTGAGGAGATTGCCACAATCCTGTAATATTTTGACCAGATGAAATGGGCTCAAAATTAAATAAAAATGGTATTATTCCCTTGGCAGCAAATAAACCAAAGAATATACAGGTTGCAGCTAAGGCAATTTGCGGGAACCACATCAAGAATTTCACTTCTTTGATCTGAGCAAACTTCTCCTGCATCCTTCCCAGGAATACTCCTGATATTAATTTTATAAAACTGGCAAGAGTGAGAGCAGAGCCGAGCACAGCAAGTCCCAGCCAGACTATCCAGAGTTTATTTACCAGATGTGTGCCTGAACCAAAATCAATTATTCCACGATATATCATCCACTTGGAATAGAATCCATTTAGGGGTGGAATTCCTGAGAGTGCAATGGCAAAAATAATTGCTGAGAAAAATGTTATAGGCATTACTTTTGATAATCCTCCTAGATTATCAATTTCCTGCTCTCCTGTCTGTTTTTCCACGCTGCCTGCTGTAAGAAACAACCCACCTTTATATAAGGCATTATTCACCATATGAAAAAGACCTGCTGCAATACCCAGTGGGCTGCCTAATGCCAAACCTGTGATCATATAACCTACCTGCGAAACAGCATGATAACCCAGAAGCTTTTTATAATTGTGCTGCACCAATGCCATCATAACTGCACAAATGATAGTTAATGATCCAATTATCATCAAAAGCATGGTTGACCAGGCGGTGAGATGAAATAAATGCAGACATATTCGCGCTAGAAAATATATACCCAGCAGTTTATCCAGAGATGCAGGCAGAAATGCTGAGGCTGACGCTGGTGCATGCTCTACATAGTCTGGTACCCAGGTATGAAAAGGCATGGCTCCGGCTTTGGTCAAAGCAGCTACTAATAAACATAGAAATGCCACATTAGCAAGTACTCCACTGGTACTGATACTAATTGCTGAAATATCATAAGAACCGGTAATTTTGAATAATATACCAATACCCAGGATTAGAATAGAATCTGAGGCACCGATCAGGATCAATGTCTTTTTTGCAGCTGATGAGCTTGCTTCATCCTTGCCTCTTATCAGCACATATAATGTAAGTCCCAGAATACCCCAGCAGAAAATAAAGAATAGAAGATTATCTGCCAAAGCTGCTCCAAAAGCAGCCCCAAATGTTATCAGGAAATAAGAATAATAGTCTGGCAGTTTCTGTTTTCTACTGATATATCCCAATGAATAAAGTGAGTATAAAAAGCTGAAAATCCCGATGAATAAAACTATCAATTTACTGATTGCATCCACATTCATTTTCAGATAATCACTCAAAAATGCTATCTGGCACGGTATCAGGTAAAAACCGGAAGGTAGTGCAAAAACCCTTACAGCGAGGTATAATAGATATGCAGATATTGCTAATGTAATGATTCCTTTCACCGTTTTCAGAATTTCTGGAATAATGAACAGAATAATTCCTGCCAGGATCGGGAAAAAGATAATAATTTGAAAATTTACCATAATTTTACCTTTTTTTAAGCCGCTTTTTAATTTCT
>JAVCCT010000052.1 GCA_030765325.1 Candidatus Stygibacter frigidus
AATGAAATTCAGACGCTGAAATTGATTTGGAATATAAAGCCCCGTTTTCAAGCGGGGCTTTTTTTATTCTTAGCAGTATGATATTTCTGGCTTGACAATTGCAGTGTAGTGAAATTCTTTCTCAATTTCTCAATGGAATATAAAAATAATAAAATATTGGAGATAGTATGCTTGATTTATTAAGTAATAATAAGCGCAGCCATTATGCTGCCAGCCTTACAAAAGAATTGGTAGGTGAAAAAGTTACTGTGATGGGATGGGTTCACCTACGCCGTGATATGGGTGGTTTGATTTTTATCGATCTAAGAGATGTTTCAGCTCTTGTCCAGGTGGTTTTTCCTCCCGAAAATACTGAACTGAGAACCAAAGCACACCAGATCAGAAATGAATATGTGGTGGCAGTAACGGGAATTGTTCGTGAACGTCAGGCTGGAAACATAAATGAATCAATGGCTACTGGCAGTATAGAAATCGTTGCTAATGAACTGCTGATATTAAATGACTCTGCCCCACTGCCCGTGCAGGTTAATGAGAAGCTGATGGCTGATGAGAATCTACGCCTTAAATATCGCTATCTTGATCTGCGCCGACCAGCTCTCAGAGATAAAATCATCATGAGGCATGAAGTGGTTTTTGCTATTCGTGAATTTCTTAGTAACAAAGGATTCTTTGAGATCGAAACTCCTATGCTGATGAAAAGCACCCCAGAAGGTGCACGAGATTTTCTGGTGCCAAGCCGCATTCACAAAGGAAAGTTCTTTGCCCTTCCCCAAAGCCCTCAGATTTATAAGCAACTCCTGATGGTCTCAGGATTTGATCGCTATTTTCAGATAGCACGCTGCTTCCGTGATGAAGATCTGCGAGCAGACAGACAACCAGAATTTACTCAGCTTGATATGGAAATGAGCTTTGTAACGAAAGAAGATATTTTCACGATCAATGAAGAATTGTTTCATTATATTTATAAAAAATGCCTTGATATTGAGCTTACAATACCATTTCCACGGCTTACTTATCGTGAATCAATGGAGCGTTTTGGGATTGATAAACCTGACCTTCGCTTTAGTATGGAGCTTGTTGACCTATCTGCTATTCTGGCAAAAAGTGAATTCAAGGTTTTCAGTGGAGCTTTGCAAAATGGAGGATCTGTACGCTGTGTAGTTGCTCCTGGATGTGCTAGCTACTCTCGTAAAATGATAGATAACCTTACCGATATTGCCAAACATCTGGGTGGCAAAGGACTGGCTTACTGCAAGGTTGAAGAGGATAGTCTCTCTGCCGGGATCAGTAAATTCCTCACCCCTACTGAAATTAAAGCTATTCTGGAAACAACCCAAGCAAATAATGGTGACCTCATTCTCTTTGCAGCAGATACTAATAAAATTGTCTTCAAAGTTCTGGCTGAGATACGTAATCATTTCGGTAGAGAGCTGAAGCTCTATGATCCTCGCGAATTTAATTTCCTCTGGATAACTGATTTCCCTCTCTTTGAGAAAAATGAAGATACTGGAAAATGGGAAACTATGCATCATATGTTTACTATGCCCCGCGAGGAGCACCTTGATTACTTTGAAGATGAAGCTAAAATTGATCAGATTGAAGGTCAGCTTTATGACCTGGTCTGTAATGGTATGGAGCTTTCTTCTGGCAGTATCCGTTGCCATCGTCTTGATATCCAAAGAAAGATTTTTGATGTTCTTGGATTTGAAGAAGAAGAATTGCAACGTAAATTCGGTTTCTTTCTTAACGCCCTCAAATATGGAACTCCTCCCCATGGTGGGATAGCTCCCGGGATTGATCGCCTTGTGATGCTGATGACTTATGCAGCAAGCTTAAGAGATGTGATCGCATTTCCAAAAACCCTGCAGGCAGTTGATATGATGAGTGAAGCACCTGGCATAGTAGATGCTCTGCAACTTGAAGAACTGGGTATTGAGATAACTGAGATAGAAGAATAACGGTCATCAGATAAGATGAAAATCGCCGCACTCACCTATGGTTGCAAGATAAATCAGTATGAAACTATCTGCATCATAAATGACTTTGTCCAGAATAACTGGCAGCAGGTGAAATTCAATCAAGAGGCTGATGTTTACCTGATCAATACCTGTACCGTGACAAATCGAACTGATTATAAGAGTAGAAATGCTATTAGAAAAGCACTTAGTCATAAACTAAAACGACCTGATTCTGTGATAATTGTCACCGGATGTTATGCCCAATTGAACTATCAGGACATAGAAAAGCTGGGGGATATTGACTATATTATTGATAATAATCACAAAAATATGATCTATGATATCCTGCTATCCATGAAAGACCCTGGTTTTTCGGATATCAATAATGAACATAATTTCGCAGAACAATCAACAACTTCTATGCTCAATAGAAGCAGAGCCTTTATGAAGATTCAGGATGGATGTGATTATAATTGTGCCTATTGTGCTGTTACTCATGCCCGTGGTCCATCTCGCAGCCGAGATCCACAAAATATCCTGCAGCAGATCAGATCACTTGCAAATAATGGTTATAAAGAAGTGGTACTCGCTGGAGTTAATCTTGGACTCTATGGCTATGACAAAAAAGATTATTACTATCTGACTGAACTTATTAAGGATATAGAATTAATTAGCGGGATTGAATTAATCAGATTATCTTCTATTGAACCACAATTATTTAAAGATGATTTGATAAATTTAATACAAAGTAGTGATAAAATATGTCCACACTTTCATATACCTTTACAATCTGTTAGTGATAAAATTCTTCGCAACATGGGAAGAAAATATTCACAAGATGAGTTCAAAAAACTTATCATTAAGCTGAATAAAATATCACCTTATGCCGCAATTGGAATTGATATCATTGTGGGACTTCCCGGTGAAACTGATGAGATTTTCCTCGAAACTATGGATTTTCTAAAGGAACTTCCCCTCACATATTTTCATGTATTCCCCTATTCACGCCGTCCTGATACCGTCGCGGCTGATATGCCGGATCAGGTTCATGGAACGGTAAGCCATCAGCGTGTACAGCTGATTACAGCTCTATCTGTGCAGAAAAAGGCAGAATATCGGCAGTTGCTTATCGATAATAAAGTAATCCTCAAAGCAGTATTGGAAAGCGAATCAGTTCATGGAATTTCCGGTTTGAGCGATCATTACATCAGGATACACTGTGCTAAGTGTTCAGGTGAAGCTGGTGATTTAGTTCAAGGAATTCCCGTCAGTTCCATTGGTGAAGATTTAATTTTAGAGGTGATTAATTGATACAGATAAAAGATGTCAGTATTTCCTTCGGCCAGCAGAGAGTTCTGGAGAACATCAATTTTGATATAAATACCAATGAAACTATCCTGGTAGTTGGCCAAAGCGGTTGTGGAAAAAGCGTTTTGATGAAAATCATTGCTGGTTTGTTGATACCAGATCGAGGGAGTGTTATCATTGAGTGCCAGCAACTGACCAAAAGCAATCATAAAGATGCGATCAAGATTCGCCAGAACCTTGCCATGTTATTTCAAGGCAGCGCTCTTCTGGATTCTATGAATGTCTTTCAAAATGTTGCCTTACCCCTTTTTGAGCATACAAAACTCTCTCACCAGGAAATAGAAAAACTGGTGATCGAAAAACTGGCACTTGTTGGTCTAAAGGATATCTTGCATCGAATGCCGGCAGAATTATCAGGAGGTATGAAGAAACGAGTCGCTTTCGCCAGAGCCATTATCACAAATCCGCAGTACATTATTTATGATGAGCCCACAACAGGACTTGACCCCGTGATCGCCTCTGAGATTATCAACTTGATCAGTAAACTTCATCACACATATTCCACCACCACAGTGATAGTTACTCATGATCTCTATTGTATTGAGCAAATTGCCGGCAGAATTGTAATGCTGGCAGATAATAATATTATCTTTGACGGCAGCTATGATGATTATAAAAATGCCGATGATAAAAGAATAAAAAGATTTCTGTATTCCACAGAAAGGTGAAACTATGAAATTTAATGAAAAACAGACTCAAACCAGCTTCCGGGTTGGTATATTTGTAATTCTCGGCATAGCTATACTAATTTCCGGTTATCTCTGGTTAACGAACTATCTGGATAAAGGTAATCTCACTCAATTTACTATTGCTTTCCCTGATGTTTCAGGTTTGGAACTCGGTGATGGTGTACTCATTCTTGGTGTAAACAGTGGAAAAGTCAATAATATCACACTTGAGGGTAATCTTGTGCTTGTAACTATCTCAGCAAAATTGCCGGAACCATTACGAACAGGAACCAGATTTTCCATCAAAGATACTTCTGTGATGGGCAGCACCAGAGTAATTATTCAACCAGGAACTGGTTCTCAACTGCTTGATCCCTCTCAAATTCAGCGGGGTACCTTTGTAACAGGATTAACTTCTCTTGCATCTGAAGCCAGCTCAATGATCAAGGAATTACAGAAGATTGTTTCGCGATTCAATGAAGATGATAATATCTTAGATAAATATTCCCAGGCAGCAGACAGCCTTCAGATCATACTTCATAATGCTAATAATTTTATCTTAAATAACGATGATAACCTGACAGCTACTATTGCTATCCTCACCCAGACCAGTCAGCAAATCGCTGATATAGTTGCTCAAAATCAAGCAAATATTGACAGCACTTTTACTGGTGCAAATGAAATGATCTCTGATTTAACTCAAACAAGTAATTCCATTCGACAGCTTACAGAAAAGATAAATAAAATTGCTGAGCAAATCCAGAATGAGGATTCCACATTCTCAGAACTCACAACTAATGACGAGTTATACAAAAATCTGCTGCAATCCACTGCCAGTCTGGACAGTCTCATCAAGGATATCAAAAAAAATCCTAAAAAGTATCTAACTATAGAAATGTTTTGATTATGAAAAAAAATCTGCTTTTATCATTATGTCTCCTCATTTCCTTCTCGCTTTTTGCTCAGTATTATGGAAAAAATAAAATCCAGGCAAAAAAAACCGACTGGAATACAATGCAAACCATGCACTTTGACATCTATTATCCCAGTAATGATAATAATTTTGGTAAAATAGTTGCCCTTTGTGCAGAAGAAGCCTATTATTACATTCGAGATGATTTCCGAACTCCTATCAAACAACGGATACCCATAATATTTTACAGTTCTCATGAGGATTTTGAAGCAACCAATATCATCTCCAACCTGCTCTCAGAAGGTGTGGGTGGATTTACTGAAAGTATGCATAATCGCGTGGCAATGCCCTTTTCCGGCAGCTATCGCGAGATGGAATCAACTCTTATCCACGAATTGACCCATGCCTATGTTAATGAACTATCGTCTTCCTACAGCAACAGAATTTCTACTCACTCGCTCCCCTTCTGGCTTACCGAAGGATTACCCGAATACTTATCTGTTAATGGAAATAGTGTGTATAATAACATGTTCATTATGGATTTGATCTATAATAATAAACTGATCAACCTGAATGAAGTAGGTGGGTATTATGCCTATCGAGAAGGTGAATCTTTTCTTAAATTCATCGAAGAAGAATATGGCAGAGACAAAGTTATGGAGATTTTTTATTCAGCCAAAGTATCAAATTATGATGATCTCTCCAAAAAAATCTTCAACATGCCTTTTAATGACCTGCAAACCCGCTGGGAAAATCATCTTAAACGAAAATATTTTGATATTTATAATGACTACCAGGCTCCGGATGAAGCTTGCGAACAGCTCTCCTTTGCAGATAAAGATGGCTCTTCAATGAACATGGCACCCCGCTGGTCGCCTGATGGTGTACATTATGCCTGGTTTTCCAATAAAAATATCACGGATGCCATTTTCCTAAAAGACAGACTTGATCTAAAAAAACCCGCTCAACTTATCCGCAGTGGAGTTACTGGTAAAATTGAAGAATTTCATTTCAAGAAAAATAACATCGCCTGGTTCCCAGACAGTACCACGATTGCCTTTGCAGCTAATACGTCTTTTGGAGACCGTATCTATTGTCTGGATACAAAAACCCACGATATTACCAGAACTATAAAATTTGATTCTATCAAAGTGATTTACGAAATTGATATCTCACCTGATGGGAATAAAATTGTGTTCAGCGGCATTAAAGACACATTTTCAGACATATTTATCTATGATCTAACCACCGCAGAACTGCAAAGATTAACTAATGACCGTTATTATGATGGAGCACCACGCTGGTCACCTGACGGTACAAAAATCGCTTTCTATTCTGAACGCATTCCTTTTAGTGCTCAAGATAAAATTCATGTCTTTGATAATTGTGTTCAGAATATATACTATTTTGATCTTAACCTGGCAGAATTCTATCAGGTTACGCATAATGGAAGCGATTGCTATAATCCAGAGTGGAATTCTGATTCTTCTCAAATTCTCTATATCTCACATGAAGATCAGGTGGCAAATATCAAAAGCATTGATATCATTGATGCTGCCCAGGCTCAGGTCACCAATCTCGTCTCAGGAGTTCTTAGTTTTGATCTTGATCAAAAAGAGGACAACCTTATCCTTTCATGCTTTTATAATGGTGCCTGGGATATTTATCAACTCTCAGCTCCGCTGGATAGCCTCCAGTGGACTGATTATGAGTTCCCCATAAAGGTTGACCTCAATGATGATTTCTGGGATATGTTTGATATCGATCGTATCCGGAATTTCGGACAAACCAATCTTGCCTTCAAAAAGCCTGGTCCCAAAAGTAGAATTGATCCCGAACTGGCTAAGATGTATGACGTTGATATTGATTTTGGACCTGATACCACTATTGTGGAATATAATCGTCAGATAGATCGCAAACCTGTCATACCAAATGAACCTGATATTGCTCCATATAAAACCAAAATGAAAATAGATTACTTTTGGGGTGGACTTGCCTATAGCTCCTCTGGTACTTATGCCATGCTTAACCTCTGGTCTTCTGATATTCTGGGAAATCACTCCCTTTACACAAGCTTAAATATTACCGGCAGTATAGAAAATTCTTCTATCCTGCTGCAATATTTGAATCTGGAACACAGAAATGATTACGGCGGTGGAATTTTCTATCTTAATGATGAAACTATATATCGAATCAACTATACTAATGTCCCATATAATGATTACTTCCGAAAACGTACCCGACAGCTTGGTTGCTTTGGGGCTTACATTCATCCCTTTGATAAATACTGGCGCACAGAACTGCAGATCGCCTTTTTGCACCAGCAGATATATCGTGATTTCTGGGATGATTACAACAATGAATGGCTG
>JAVCCT010000354.1 GCA_030765325.1 Candidatus Stygibacter frigidus
CACCATACCACGGGAGAATAAACGCCAGCGCTCAGTGAGATTCACGCTGCATTCAATACCCCAGATCTGCTTCTCTTCCGTTTCGCCCAGATCTTTTATCTTGAATTGAGTAAGCAGTTTTGCCAGTCTGTTTTCCACTTGCAATTCCGTGAATACATCATAATGTTGATAATTGTTTCCCTGCCACTCTTCATCTTTTTTATTGAAATAGATTTTCCACTTAAAACCATTGATGAATTCTATATAAGCTTCAGTATACAGGTTTTTTACTGGATCATAACTCAGCACTTCCTGATCGTCCACAATTAGAGAATCAGGAACTATTTTCTGACTTTCAGAATAATTGCAGGTAATTGTAATCGCTCTTTGGGGGACCAGATAGTAGGAATTCACCCACCAGCCATATTTATTCTTATCATTATTACCCATATAATTCCTATAGCTGTCACCATAGAAATATCCACCAGGTGTAAGAGCAATATAACCTAATTCATAATTTCCTGCTTTGAAACCAGAAACTTCCAGCTTGGAAGCCAGATTCTGCTTAAAGATATCGTTCCATTCTCCGCTGTGCTTATATTCATCAAGTTTATCTACTACATCCTGCTCAGATGGCACATCAGTTCCAGCCAGCTCCCAGGAGATATAATAGTTATGCAATTGATAGCGGAGGTCTCCAGCCAGAAGCATATTATAATCGCTTGCTCCTCCGGATGCATAATTCTTCCTCTGATAAGTGAAGCCTAATCTCAGATTGTTATCCAGCAGTGCCTGACGAAATCTGCCAAGTTGCACATCATCACCATTTCCCGAAGAAAAATCTGAAACTATATAGGTAAGGCTCGAATTAGGTGCCCAGAAATCCCAGCGAGCACCCTGCCCATTACCATCATTATTCACCAGTCCAGTATTCAAGATGTCCAGCATCGTGCCATCCAGCCAGTATCTACCTCCCTCGACGGGTGAATAATATGGATTTCAAAACCTAAACCACTTTTTTCTTGTCTAAATAGAGCATGACCTTCCGTGAGTACTGCTAAAGCAGACTTACCGCTTTTATATTGATCATTATCCTTATCTGAGTAAAATTTAAAGAAGACATTGGTTCCAGGAACGGGGTCAGTATTAAATCTGCCTTCAAAAGTGATATTCGAATCCCACATATTCCAGTCAAATTCATCAGCTTTATTTACAGCTCCATATTGACCTTCCAGATATCCCTCAAAAGTTATCGGTCCCGAATATAGCAGACCGGCGCAGAATAATAATAAGCTAAAAATTAATATTAATTTCTTCATAGGCTACTTCTCTTTATATTTGAGGGTTAAACCAAATCTATAGGTTGTCCCCAGTTCTTCATGTGTTTTCAGTCCAAAATCAAAGCCCCACCAATCTGATTTCAAACCAAATCCCATCGTGAGATATTGATCATCAAATCCCAACCTCGGAGCAAACGTGTCATAAAACCAAAGCTCGATCCCAACTCTAAAAAAACTGTTTTCCGGTGTGATCTCATAGTCAGTAGTAAGGTTCAAAAGATTCTGCCATTTGAATGCCATTCCAATCAATTGTGAACTTTCTATTTTATCATTTTCTCCACTCAGCCGGGTTAGATTGCGACTGCTGTAAGCCAGATGAAATCCGTTGATCTTATATACTGCACCCAGATCAAAATCGATAGGGCTATCAAGCTCTACTTCTGCTTCATCTCCTGACACAATGAAATATTTACCATTTATACCAAAATTAAGACTACCGCTTTTTAACTGAAAACTTCGAGCCATATTCAGATAAAAAATATCTTCATAATATACATCCAACAGATTCACCTGCTGAGTAGCCATACCAAAGGCATAATCTTTCCAGGGGACTATTGCCGTAAGGTTCAAATTCAGCAGGTCTGAAATGCCATACTGGTTCTGATAAGATAGACCCAGAGCTTTGTAATCAAATCCTGCTACTCCGGCTGGATTATAAAATATACTCTCTGCTCCTTCTCCTAAGGCAGAATATGCATTACCCATTCCCAGCGATCGGGTTCCATTATTCATCCCGCTGAAATCACTCCACAATAAAGAGAGCATCAGGATCATCAAACTTAAAATTATAGTTTTCTTCATCTGCCCCCCTTACTTCACAACCGCAAAGGCTTCGTTGCGTGTGATTTCCCCGGAATCGGAGTAAATCCTCACTATATATATTCCATAAGGTACAGGTTTTCCTTTCAGATCATATCCATACCATTCAAAATCATAATAATTATCAATAATATTATTATCTACCTGGGTAGCTTCTCCAATTTCTACACCTTCCATATTATAAATACTCATATAATATTGCGTGAGTCGATTTGTGTAAAACCTGACTGTAATATGATCTTCATTATCCCTGTTAAATCCTTTTCCTTCCGGGAATTCCACTTTTGTTACATCCAGAGGTGTAGCCTTGATAGGTGGTCTTTCCAGAAAACTCACTCTCTGCCAGGGTTCCACTCCATCAGTATCAGGATTTCCATCTCCATCTTCATCAATCAGGATTTCTGCATAATTATCGATTATCACAGTCTGCCCGCTATCCTGCGCCATACCACCCAGATTATCAGGAGCACAATCTGGACCACTGGTGAAATCCCCGCCAGCAGTTACCACAGATACTATTCTGATCTTGGGATAATCTGCCATATTCCGTTCAGCACTGTAATAAAGAGTACTCCAGGCTATTGCCACTTCCATGCTTCTTCCTAATTGTCCTGTATCAAAACCCGCATAATCCTCGCTGCTGATCTCATCGGCAACCCTTGTCTGGCCCTCCCGGATTTTCCAGAATTGAGGATTAGTGTTTGTATCCCAGGTAGCCAGAAAAAAATCTGGATTTAAATTATAAAATTTGAAATTACGCATCCAGGTATTTAAATCACTTTGATCCTGTAATCCATAATCATCAAAAATATCCAGATATAGGATCACATTATTTCCCCACGAACAGGCATCTACTGCTATATATAGATATGTGTCATCCCAGGTGACTTTTATCTGACGAATATCATTGTATTCCCCCCAGTAGGAATCTGTCTCACTTTCCAGGCCTTCACCCAGAGAATCACGTAGAACATATTCATCCTCCGTAAATTCATCACTGATCCCGTCCATAAGGAACCGATCATAAATATCGGACCCAGTAACCCCCTGCAAAAGCAAAGGAATAAAAAATATTAACAAAATAACTCTCTTCATATTCACCATCCTATGTTAATTCAAAATTAAATACTATCCCTTCACACTACCAAGGGTCAGACCAGAGACCAGCCATTTGCTTAATGATAAAAACAATATTACTACCGGTACACTAACCAGTAAAGATCCAGCAGCATACATCCCCCACTCAGTAGACATATTACCCTGCAAGCTCTTCAAACCCACAGGCAGAGTAAATAATTTATCATCCAGCATCACCTGAGCAGCTACAATATATTCATTCCAGGCACTCATAAAAGAAAATAAGGCTGTGATCACCAGCGCTGGTGCAGCAAGCGGCAGCATAATGGTTATAAAAGATCTAAATCTCCCTGCTCCATCAACCAGTGCAGATTCCTCCAGACTAAAGGGTATTGTGTCATAATATCCCTTCATCATCCAGATGCAAAATGGTAATGCTGTAGCGCTATACATCACCACAAGTCCCAGCATGGAATTCACCAGATGCAGCTTCGCTATCATTATATATAACGGCAGCAACAGCATAGTGGCAGGGAACATCTGAGTTACCAGAAGCGACATCAAACCTGCCCTTCTACCCGGAAACTCATATCTTGAAAAAGCATAGCCAGCTGTGGATGCCAGTACTACTCCCAATATAGTCACCATTGCCGTCACCAGGAAACTGTTCCTGAGCCAGAGCAAAAAAGGTTTAGCTTGAAATAATTTTACATAATTATCAAAAGAAGCATCCTTAGGAATGATCGCCAGCGACTCTGTAAGCAAATTATTTCCAGGTCTCAGTGATATAGTAAGCACCCTAAGAACCGGATACAATGATATTGCTGCAAATATGATCAATATCATATAAATCAAAGTATTTTCAACTATCTTATTCTTCACAATTTATCTCCTATATGCGTGAAATTTGACTTGCGAATCGACTCACGACTCACTACTCACGATTTATGCCTTTTCCGCCACTTTGGAGCGATTCATAAATGTAATACTGAATATTGCCAGGATTATAAATATGATCATGCTGAATGCCGCATCATATCCATATCGATACAGATTAAATGCCGCCCGATATACATAAGTAACCAGGATATGCGTACTATCCGCTGGCTCTCCTCCATTAGATATCAACCACATCACATTAAGATTATTAAATGTCCACACTATTCCCAGGGTAATAGCAGGGATCATAACAGGTTTCAGCATAGGAATAGTTATCCGCTTTAATTGCTCCCAGCGTCCTGCACCATCGATCCTGGCAGCTTCATATAATTCATGAGGAATAGATTGCAATCCTCCCAAAGCTATCATCATCATA
>JAVCCT010000361.1 GCA_030765325.1 Candidatus Stygibacter frigidus
AATAAATATTCCCTACGGGAAAAATGTCAATTCCCTGAAATTGACAAATATGATGAATATGTGCACTTTTTGGCAGAAAAATGCGGAAATCTGCAATGATATCAATTACTTAGGTTGAACAGTCTCTACCACTGAATACTATGTGATGAATAATATCTATGAACCACTATCCCATCTTCCTCTTTATCATCTATCTCCACTTCACGTGTAGTCCAGGGATTAATAAAATCTCTCACAAGATATCAATCCTGTTTTTTATAAAGTATTGCAATGGAATATCAATATGATATTTAATTTGACAATAAACATTATCTACCGATACTTAGTATTAAGATTTTTTATATGGAGGCAAACATGAAATTTCCATGGTATATCTGGATTCCGCGTATTCTGATCATTCTGGTATCGCTTTTTGCCGCATTGTTCTCAATCGACGTTTTTGAAGGGCAGGACCCTCTCTGGTATCAGCTGCTGGGTCTGCTGATACACAACATCCCCGTCCTCCTGATCCTGTTGACGCTTATCCTAACCTGGAATCGTCCCCTGACCGCTGGAATTATTTTCGGTTCGCTCACGCTCATTTTCACTATCCTGATTGCTATCTATTTTACAAAGTCTTTCTGGTGGGATGTGCTCTTTTTCATTCTACCTCTGCTTATCTGCGTCAGTCTTTTCTTCCTCACACATTTCAAAGCGGGTAATCCAAAATCTACTGATGAGGTGGCTTAAAGCACGAAATACCCAGAAAAATGTAATCAGTCCCAGGTTGACAAGTATAAGATTTTAGCCACAGAGGAGGGAGAGAATAATTGAAAATGTAAAATGTAAAATTGAATGTAATGTGATGTGGGATTTTTTCACCACAGAGGGCACAGAGAACACACTGAAAAATGTAATGTGAGAGAATGTTTTTTAGCCACGGATTGCACGGATGGGCACGGATAGGAAAATATGCCAGAGTAAGTCAGGGCTTTTGAACGGTACTCCGGAAGTGGAATGCAACTGGTAGGGGGGGCGGACAAGACGGGCTACACTGAAAAATGTAATGTGATGTTATTTATGGAGCGTACACAGAGTCCGTAAAATCTTTTACCAAAAGATGTTTGAGTATTATGAGTAAGTGACTAATTAGGTGGGATTAGTGGATGCAAGGGAGACTAATTGTTTCAGGTCTGTATTAGAGAGGTCAGAAATCCATGATTCACCTTTTTTCACTGAGATATCAAAGAGTTCTTTTTTGCTTTGCAGCATTTGGTCGATTTTTTCTTCAAAAGTGCCTTCAGTGATGAAACGATATACATTAACATTTTTATGCTGCCCGATACGAAAAGCTCTATCAGTAGCCTGGTTTTCTACTGCTGGATTCCACCAGAGATCATAGTGTATCACATGGTTGGCTGCGGTAAGGTTCAAGCCGGTACCACCTGCTTTTAATGAGAGTATAAATATGCGGGCAGTAGGGTCATTTTCAAATTTGGAGATCATTTCATCTCTTTTTTTCCTGCTCAACCCGCCGTGCAGAAAGAGGGGGTCAGTGGCAAAATTCTGTTTAAGAGTTTTTTCCAGAATAGTGCCCATCTCTTTGTATTGCGTAAATATAAGGCATTTTTCACGAAGAGATAGTATTTTATTAAGCAGTTCCAGCAGGATGATTGCTTTACCGGAATTCTCCAGAGCCAGGTCACCTTCTTTGAGGAAATTATAGGGATGATTGCAGATTTGCTTAAGTGAAGTAATCAGTTTGAAGATCATACCTTTTCTTTGGATTTGTGATTCGGGCTGGGTATCTGACATAAGTGCTATGCTTTCATCTACTACATTCTGATAGAGTGCAGATTGAGCAGTTGTAAGATTGCAGTAGCGGTTCATAATAATTTTATCTGGCAGGTCTTTACTGATATTTTTATCTTCTTTAGTTCTGCGTAAAATAAAAGGAGAGGATATTTTGAGAAACTGCTGTAATTTATCCTGATCTCTTTCCTTTTCAATAGGGACGGCGAATTCTTTGCGGAATCCGGCATAAGAACCTAAAAGACCCTTATTCAGGAAATCCATAATACTCCAGTACTCCATGAGGCTGTTTTCTACCGGAGTACCGGTCATCGCAATTCTAATGGCAGCAGGCAGATTTTTTACTGCCTTGCATTGCCCAGTTTGAGGATTTTTTATATTTTGAGCTTCATCAATTATCAAATAGTCCCATTTTTGTTTTTTGAGCATCAGATTATCCGAGCGTACAATGCCGTACGTAGTGAGCACAGCATCTACATCCGTATTAAGAATCCTCTGGCTGCCGTGGAAAGTAGAAATATCCAGAGAGGGAGCGAATTTTTCAAATTCTTTATTCCAGTTAGTTAAAAGTGAAGTAGGCACGACTATCAGGGCAGGTTTAGCAGATTTATTTTTGGTTTTATTAGCCAGCAGGAAAGTGATAACCTGAATAGTTTTACCAAGCCCCATATCATCCGCAATAATGGAGCCAAGTCCCAGTTTGGCATTATGATTTAGCCAGTGAAAGCCGCGTTCCTGATATTCACGGAGCGTAGCATCCAAATTATCCGGGATTTTAGTTTTCTTTACTTTAAAGAGATTATCGAGCAGTTTCTGGATAGCAGCCGAAAGTTGGAGCGGTACATCATTATAGGTGCGTTCGATGCCCAGTCGCAGCAGGGCAGTGGAATTAAACTTTGGTTCACCTTTTTCAGTTGCCTTGAGCAGTTTTTCAATTTCTTTCTGGTCAATCATAATATACTGGTTTTTATAGCGGACAATACCAGAGAGTTCTTTCACTTTTTTGAGGAA
>JAVCCT010000078.1 GCA_030765325.1 Candidatus Stygibacter frigidus
GCACTTGCTAATGCTACTTTATTGCCATTAATTGCATGAAGATAATCTACTACTGGTGCCTGGAAACTGATCAAGTCAGTTTCTGTCATCACGCTGAATCCATTAAGATCGCCAGTTGTGCTGAATATAAATTCGCCATTTTCTACGGTCATGCTTACTTCAGCTGCTGGTGATTCAGTTCTGGTTTCTACTGGGAATTCATCGATCATGCCTACTGCATACTGCAATACAAGTGCTGCATCATAAGCTTCAGGATCTCCATTGCCATCAACGTCACCGGCTAATAATTCCCAAGTCCATGGTAATGGAGCACCAATTGGATCCATACCCACAGTGAACTGAAGTATATTAGCTGCATCAAATGCATCCACTAATTCATCACCAGTTACATCTCCATACATGTAAGCTGCGCCTACTGTCATCGTTACCGGTACTATGATCTCTGTATTATAAAGATCATTGCTGGTGATCATGATCTCACCCATCATAACGTCACCATCCATGAGTCCAGTTGCATCAAAATTAACTGGGATCATGTCTGCTCCAGCACCTACTGCTACCATTCCACCAGTAGTCATGTCACCATCAAAGGTTACCCATGGATTGATTGGAACACTATAGTCTATTGTCAGATATGGAGGATTTGCTTCATTCCAGCCATCAATGTTTATCCAATATGAAACTGAATTATCACGTGATGTCATACCACAGGCAAACCAGTCCTGACCTAAAGCAGCTTCCAGATCAGCAATTACTGTTGTTCCAAGTGGATATGTATGCCAGCCTACAGGGAAAGTGCTTGATTCATTATTGTATGAATAGGCTACTCCTGTAAGTTCTCCAGCAATTAGATGTGCACTCAAGGTGGCTGCATCTGTTGTCAGTGGATCAAGAGTACATGGGGTGATTGACCAATAGCAATAATTAGCGCTATTTACGTAAACACTGCAATCAACACTGTTGATAACTGCTCCATCTGGAATACCTGATACATCAAACATTGCCCAGCCATCTTCTAAGTCTATTCCATTGATCATGCTGGTTGATGTAAAGCTGGTTCCATCTGTAGAACCTGTCCAGTAATCTGCACTCTGAGGATAAGCTTCTGCTACTGCTCTGCCCTCATAATACATGATCTCTGCATCATATTCCAAATCCAGATCTCCCAGATTACCAATATTCAACATATAATCTGCCATTCCGTCAACTGGTACTGTTACGTCAAATTCCACTGGATCTACTGTGATCTCTGCGGTTGGAATGCTGCCTGTTATTGTCAAATCCGCTGCAACTGCTGCACTTGCCAATCCATCACTAAATACGATGTCTGCATAGTAAGTAAGTCCTGGAAGTTCAATAGCATTAAAGGTGGCTGTGATATTTACACTTTCTCCTGGTGCAAGAGTTCCACTATTCGGTTCAATTGCTAACCAGGCTGATGCAGGGCTTAATTCATAAACCGTAAGAGTATAACTACCCTGATTTAATGCCCCAATTACAAGTGTTCCGCTTTCATAATCTATTGATGTAAATAGTCCGCCAGCAATATCGCCAACTACACCTGTATCTTCAAGTACATCATGGAATACTCCAGTATCTGCACCTGTTTCAATATTCATCTGATTGATCACACAGCCACTTCCAGCCTGGCTGAATCCATATATATATGGTCCGCCATCTGTAATATTGTCATAAGCCATGCCATACCAGCTTCCGTAGGTTATTGAACAGGGGAAACTGTCCATCACGCTGCCGTCTCTGCCTACTAAGGTAATGGCTGTATCCCAGTTATTTACCCAGAATCCGTCCAGATCATCATCATAAGCAATTGCCCGAACTGCTACTGCTGATGTGATTGTTGATACCAATGTCTGATTCTCAAAATCCATTTCCCATAATGCGGTTCCGCCTGCTCCACCATAGAAATACTGTCCATCATAAGCTAAATCTCTCAAGCCTAATACGCCAGGAATTGAGAATGATTCTATAAAATTGCCGTCAATATCATACTTATTGATAGTTGCTGCATTCCACACTGCTGTATAGATATAAGTGCCGTCAAATTCAACTGCTGCCTGACTTACAATATCTGCTCCAATAACGCCTGTATAAAGCATATCCCACATATCACGGGTTTCTGGAACGTCAAACATCTCTGCATTCGGTGCTAATTCTGCGTCTTCTCCTACGCTGTTCGCTGTGCGTGGCTTGGTCTCGCCCACATCTAAGCGTGCCTGCTGTGCTATTGAGCCATTCCAATAGAAGTTTCCGTCTCCACTATTACTTAATTCAATATTATAATCTGATGTTAAGCCATAATCAAGTGTCTCACTCAATACAGTTGGATTAACTGACACAATTGCCATGCCAAGTTCTACTACTTCATGATTAGTTTCTGGTGATTCACCTTCATCATATACTGCAGTTACATAATATTCATACATGCCTGCAGCAAGTCCCATGTCATCATAGGTTGTCTCAGCTACTGTGGCTATCACTACATCATCTCTATATACATTATATTCACCAGTGAAATCGCGAACTGTTTCTCCGATTCCAGCTGCTGCAAATTTTACTCTGCTATCAACCTGAATTGCTTCTGGATGCCAGGTCTGTGGACGTGCTAATACCTGGTTTCTGCCAGCTTCACCAGCGATTCCACCCCAGATATTCCAGTTGTAATCAAGTCCGAATCCACTCAGTGGATCCCAGGTTACTCCACCATCCATTGTGATCATGTCTCCATATCCGGCTACTGCAGGTCCTGCATCACAACCAGCGGGAAACATCAAATCAGCATGGGTTACTTCATAACCAATCCATAACTCATCACTGGCATCTATCAGCACTGGTGTATTTAATACAAAATTATTCCAGTCAATTCCTACTGGTGTCACTGTCTGCTGAACCAGTACATTAGCTGCATTTGCCCCTGTCCATACATATAAAGTCATGTCTGTTGGAAGGTCATTAATATATACTGTAACGTTATCCATTACTAATCCATCAAATGGTGCCAATTCTGTTGGTGTGAATCTGGCTGCTACACTGAATATTCCGCCACCAGTCATTCCAATAGCATCAAAGTTTTCCATATCATCCCAATGCAACATATCTGTCGGTGGGTTATATGGTTCTTCCCATGCCAGTCCTACATCATATCCGACAGCTGTTGCTACCAGGTTAGTTGGACCTGTCATATTGATATCAAGAGCAAAATCCTGAGTTGCTACTACATCTTCCAGAATTGTTACTGGAGCTACTGAACCAGTATATCCGCCAGCATCACAGGTAGCATCATAATCACCAACAAGAACTTCAGGAATATTGTAATATCCCATATCATCTGACATTCCCTGATAATTACCACATGCTATTGTGGCTCCAGCAATTGGATCTCCAGTATAGTTATCTGTTACGAATCCTTCAAGTCCACCCCAAAGGATTGGAGAAACTGTAAATGGAAATTCTCCTTGTGTTGTATAATCACTTGATGCCCATTGTACCAGTAATATACCTTCTTTGCTTACGATGCCGGACATTCCACCATCTCCATAAGCGTCATAAACATATACAACATAATCTCCATCTGCAAGATCTTCGCTGTATATCTCTGTTACATTATTACCTGCAAAGGTCTGATCAACATCCCAGATAAAAATCCCATTGGTTACATCCCAAACATTCCAGGATATTTCGTATCCCCAGCTATCACTTGTAACCTCAAATACTACGCCAACAATTGGATCAAGTGCAAAATCGACTGTTGTAGTCACATCTTCAAGCACTTCCACTCCTGTAGCTGCGCCAGGATTATAACCAGTTAAGGCAACTGCTATATCATAAAGTCCTAATTCCAGTCCTCCAAAAAGATAATATCCCATGTCATCTGTCATCAGGGTTGTGCCTGCTGTTGTTACATTTGCGCCAACGATTGGTTCGCCAGTTACAAAATCTGTAACTGTTCCATCAATACTTCCAAATGCTGGAGGTGGCAATATATCAAAATGTACTTCAAAATATCTATAGCCGGCATTGAATGAATACGCATCATGGCAGATATAATAGGTTCCTGGTTGTACTAAGAAGCCATTACCAACTGCAATCCAGGCTGCCATTGAGTTTCCTGCTGTGCCAGGACAGCCATCATCATCATAGGCAATCTGTGTATAGGCACTGTCATATAAATTCATATATGTGTCAAAATCTGAGCCGCAAGCGTTAAGATCCATCACAGAAGGTTCTGTAACGGTGAACTCATAGTAAATATCCTGTCCTGAACGTGAGCCCACTAAACCAGCTCCTGTACTGTAATCTGTATAAAGAGAAATATCCCCTGACATAAAATATGGGAAAGCATCAATTACAATAGGATCTTCAATTGTGTCACCAATATCTGAGAATACATCCAAGACAAAGTCAACTGTAGTTGTCTGACCTTCCAGAATCTCTACATCTGTCTCCGATGCTCCATAATATCCATCTGCCATTACTGATACAGTATATATACCAGTTTCCAGACCTGCGAACATGTAATATCCATTGATATCTGTTATTTCGCTAAATCCACCAGCAGATACTACTGCTCCTTCTATTGCTGCTTCATTAACATTTGTCACGGTTCCATCCAGACTACCAAATGTAGGTGGTTCATTAGCTGTTATTGCAATATCAAAGGGGGTAAATTGTGGTGCTGGCCAGGTTGATACTACTATATAATATGTCTCACCCATTGGTAAAACCACATCTTCTAAAAATGGATTACCACCATAAACGGTTGACATAGCTACGCAGACTGCTGCTGGATCATCTACAAAGCCCTGAATTACAAATACTCCTGTATAGGTCAGCGTATTAGTTAAGGTAATATCTACCGACATGTTCTCTGTTGGTGTATAAGAAAATACAAAGTCATCACCACCCATGTAATAGTTTGCACATGCCATGGTGTTGTCATAATCATCACCAAATCCCTCTGTGGTCATGCCTGTCTCTACAAAAGGTAAGGCATCAATAAAATAAGGATCTGCACAGCTTGTTCCTGCCGTCTCAAATACTTCCATACCAAAATCTACTGTCGTTGTCTCATTTGCCAAAACTTCCACTCCAGTTACAGTATTGCTAATATAGCCGTATGCGGTAGCTACTACATTATAAATGCCACTCTGAACATTCAGATTATAATATCCACTTACATCAGTTGTAGCATTTAAACCTCCAGCAGATACCATAGCACCTTCAATAGGAAGTGCTGTGCCAAAATCTGTAACTACTCCATCAATAAATCCCATAGTTGGTGGATCTCCACCTGTGATAGTTAATACATAATCTCCAAAAGCTGAACTGTAACCATAAACTCGTGCATAATAAGTACCCGCTGGCAGCACATCAAAAAATACTGCACTCTGAGCTCCATAAAAATCATCGTTATATGCCAGATAGGTGGCATCATCACATTCACCCCAA
Organism: Candidatus Stygibacter frigidus; assembly: GCA_030765325.1. Classification (GTDB taxonomy): domain Bacteria; phylum Cloacimonadota; class Cloacimonadia; order Cloacimonadales; family TCS61; genus Stygibacter; species Stygibacter frigidus. Next base: position 5,467 of record JAVCCT010000078.1, read on the forward strand.
ACTTCCAGCTTGGTATCAAATGTTGATCCAGCTAAGGATACTTCGATAGCTCCATAAGCATCATCAAGCACGAATTCATACCAATCTGATTCTAATGCTACTGTTGTTGATCCTGTCACTGCTTGATCATTAATATTCCCATAAGACAATGCCTCTTCACATGTGTCTCCTGGCTCACGACTATTACTATGGGTCCTGGGAGTTGCCGGGGACTCAACCTTTGCTGATAAGGCAAGAGTGCTTAAAAACATTAAGGTTAAAACTACTAATAAAAACTTTTTCATAAAGTATCTCCTTTGAAATTGAAAATTAACTTCCTCATTTTTTTTCTTCTAATGAAGCCGAAGGATACTCCTCCTGCTCCAACTTGATTGCGATAGTAGCGATTATTTTTTTTCTCTCTTTGCCGAATTCCTATTGCTAAATTATTTCTCATTATCAATTTTCTACCTCTTGGCTCCTTATATTTTTTTCACTTAGTTTCATTGCTTTCCTATTCTTAGAGTTTCCATTATCTCCATTTACCTTTTTTACATTTCTAAAAAAAACTGTCAAATATTTATTATTCAGCATTTCAAGTTTATCCTATATCCTCTCTACATCGATAATCCGCTATCTTCATTGATTACACTCTCTTCCAAAATTACAATCCATTTGCCACTCATCATGTCTCACACCATAACTAACCTAATATTAATAAATTACGCTTTTTTTGTCCTTAATCTCACACGAACATAATAATCCATGCACCTTATTTTGATATTTCTCTCCCATTTGAAAAAATCATGACCCTTCACAGGTCATAATAATAAATGACTATCCGGATGTTTCCGTAAAACTTGACAAAAATATACAAATTGAGTAATGTTACCATAAATATTAAAGGGAGAATTATAAATGAAACATTATGAATCAATTAGTTTCTTCGAATTTCAGAGAAATTATTCTACTGAAGACGCCTGTCGAGAGAAATTATTCAAATTAAGATGGCCGGAAGGTTTTACTTGTCCACATTGTGGTAATACTACCTACTATTACCATAGTGTTAGGCATTTATATCAATGCACCGAGTGTAAATATCAGGTTTCAGTTACAGCAGGTACTGCTTTGCATAGAACTAAAATACCATTAGTTAAGTGGTTCTGGGCAATGTATCTAATTACCAGCGATAAACGAGGTATTTCTGCCTTGGAATTGTCAAAAAAGCTGGAATTGAGATATGAAACAGCCTGGACGATGACTCATAAAATTAGAAAAGCTATGCATGACAGGGATAGTCATTACGATTTATTAGGAGTTATTGAAATTGATGAGACATTTATTGGCAGTCCGTCAGAAGGAGTAGATAAAAAGGGTAGAGGTTCAGAAAAGATACCAGTGATTGTATCAGTATCAACTAAAGATGCTAAAATGCTTTTTGCAAAAATGCAAGTAGTGGAATCTGTGAATAAAGAAGAAATAAAAAAAATTGTATCTACTACTATTCCCAAAGGTGAAACAATCAAAACAGACGGATTAAATGTCTATAAGTCACTAACAAATCAAGGATATAAACATGAAAGGATAATCATATCTGGATCCGATATGAATGCCAACGAATTACTGAAATGGGTTCACATTATTGCAAGTAATGCAAAGTCTTGGATAAATGGAACTTTCCATGGTATAGACAGAAAACACCTACAATCATATCTTGATGAATTCTGTTATAGGTTGAATAGAAGATTTCATGAGAATGAATTGTTAGACAGAGTAATTACAGCTTGTGCTAATTCGAATGGAATAACTTATGCGGAGTTATACGGATAGTCATTTAATAATATTCTACCCTTCTGGTTTAATTGCTATCTCTCTCTCTTTGATTGATTTTCATCACTCAGCCAAATCAAATATCTACCCAGTTATTTGTCAATAACTTTCCCTTTTATAGTTAATCTTTTACTATTCTGGGTAGGACAATTCGTGATCACGGTCACATATCTGATAAAATCACCTACTGCTCGCTCCAGATTGATCACAAACGAAAGCTTCCCCTCACCACCGGCAGGAACGCTTTCATCATAACTCAATACTTTCACAAAACTGGACAATCTAATATCCCTAATGATCAGATCACTCTTGCCTGGATTACTGAAACTAAATTCACAGACTACACTATCAGCGTAACTGGCTTCTCCAAAATTATAGGTTGTCTGCTTGAATCTCAAGCCCGGAGCATTTGATTTCTGTTCATTGGTCCAGGCACTAAAATCCTCTTTCTGGGAATAACTGATTTGAATATTACCCAGAGTTTTATCGGGATTATTCTCATCCCAGAATTTCACTCTTGCCCGGGAGAATCCATATTTCCCTGCTTTATCACCCCATATCCTGCCATAAATAAATGATGTTTCACCCACCCCTAATTTTGGTTGGGCAAATTCTATTTCCATATTAGCCGGTATTTCTTCATCAGCAAGCTTTAATGACATCTCTGTGTCTCCATTATTCCTGATCATTATCGAATCAACCCGTATCTCCGTATCTAATAATTCACCATAATTAAATTCTGCCCGATTTACCTGCAATTCACCTATCCGTTTGCGCAAATTCGTCGGATCTGGAATGATGTACCCCTTGATCCTTAGCACCGCTTCCCGGGGATTACCATTTGTGGATACTTTCACTGATTTATGAAACACTTTGCTCCGATTCTTCGGATCAAATTCTATCATCACAAATCCCTTTGCTCCCGGCAATATATCTCCAGTTGACCAACTGGGCGTTGTGCACCCTCAGCCGGCTTTTACGTCTATCAGAAGCAATGGCTCATCTCCTGTATTGGTAAATTCAAAATTGTATTTCATCGGCCCATCCTTCTCATAGACCTCCCCAAAATCATATTCACGCAATTCCGGAGTAAATTTAGCCTCTGCAAAAATTAATAACCCACTGATCAATATAAACCCAATCAAAATTATCCTACGCATTTAAAAAACTCCTATCTTTTATCTTCTCGTCTCCCGACTCACAGATAAATCTTACATTATCCGTGTTGATCCCTGTAATCCGTGGCATCAGTGTTCTATTTTTTTCTCGACTCACGACTCACGACTCACGACTCACGTCTTCCGTCTCACAATTTCAACATCTTCACAAAATCCCCAAATGATGTACCCCGATAATGCAGCCGGTGACGCGGATCAAATGAACTGCCATCCAGATAACGTAATTCCAGATGCAGATGAGATGCCTTGCCCGAACGCAAAAGATTCCCAGTGACACCTGTTAATCCTAAAACTGTGTCGCCATGCACTTCATCACCTATCGCCACATATACCTCATTCAAATGAACATAGGTAGATACCAGACCCTCAGGATACAGCACCTTCACGATCTTTCCATATTCTACCTGAACACTGTCTGGTTCTCCTTTCGCATTTTCACCTTCCACCCATTCCAAATGGTTGGGATTATGGCTCACGTCAATCACTACCCCATAATCTCCCAGAGGATAAACCTCTGTGTTTTCCGGCACAAATAAATCTATCCCTTCATGGATCCTCTTGATACCCTTGCCTGATCGCGCACATCCATAATGATCCTGATTACGATTATGCACATATTCATTGATCAAACTCTGGAAGTCTCTGTTTTCGCCCCTGATCCCATCCCAGAATGGCGATTTATATCTCGTGAAATTATCCACAAATGACGGGGTGACGAATAACTCGCTTTCTTCCAGCTTCATGGGATGATATACCACCAGTGAATCACCACTATAAGATAGTATCATGATCTTGCCTAATGTGTCCTCAAGTTTTCCTATCCGTAATTGATCAAATAAAATTATCCCTGCCAATATGATTATTAGTAATGTCACAAGTATCACTGATCTACTTCCCATCTTGCCTCCAGCATACAAATTTTATTCATCTGAAATTTCTGGCAATCCTTTTTTTAGCTATACCCCCACCCCACCAGTTATCGAGTCAACTATATTAATGTACCCATCAGATTGACTTGAGAACCCCACCCTACCAAGCAGAAGTTTTGAACTGTACTCAAGACAAGACTTCCGGCGACATTTGCCGAGTACATGTGCACCGCCGAGTATTTCCAGGTGGAGCGTAGATAACAACCCCTACCGACTAATCCCTGAAAATAGGTAAATCATGGGTAAATATTAGGAAAATTCTGGGTAGATATACGGGTAGTGTAAAATCATCGATTTCATAATTTCCTGTTTAACAGCGAGATACGGCATTAAGCAATTTCCCTTTTTGCCTGTTTAGCTGCTTCAGAAACCTTATCGTGATAAAAACCTCTTTCCACAAAAACAGTCAAAGCAGGATCGTTTTCGGATGAAATTCTCCTAAATCTGTAATTTTCTTCACACTTTACTTCTTTTTATTTACTTCCCCATCACATAATACCCTATAA
>JAVCCT010000021.1 GCA_030765325.1 Candidatus Stygibacter frigidus
ACCTTCTTAGTTAGTGGATAACGAGATTTTTTCTGCTCCCGCTGCCTGTAAAAGGTCAAGAACCCTTACCATGTATTCATAATTGCTTTTACGATCGGTCTTCAAAGAGACCACCATATCTGGATTATTTTTCACCTTGTTTCTAATCACTTTTTCCAGGTCTTCCAGAGGGACTTCTGATTCGTTTACCGCAACAATGCCATCTTTATTGATCCAGACCTTAGTAAGATTTTCATCTTTGATCTTTGCCTTTTGCTGGGTGGGATCACTTGCTGGAGGTAAAACCAGACCTAATCCCTTTTTGATATCAAAAGTAGTGGTAGATAAGAAGAAAACCAGAAGCAGGAATGATATATCAGACGTAGAGGTTGTCGGAATACCACCCAGATTCTTTCTTTTCCTGCCTAATTTCATCTTTGCACCCCCCTGTTAATTCTCAATCAGGGTTTCCACAACCTTCTCTGAACCTCTCTGCATATCAAGAACTATACCATCTACATTACCAAGCAGTAGATTGTTAAAAAACTGTACAGGAATAGCCACTGCCAGTCCAGCAGCGGATGTAATCAAAGCTACATTGATACCGCTTGCCACGATTGTGGGGTCCACTTCACCAGCTTTTGCTATAGCATCAAACGCCTGGATCATTCCCACAAGAGTTCCAAAGAAACCAAGCATCGGGGCAAGATTGATAACAGTGGACATTGGAACAAAACCTTTTTCAAGAAATGCCATTTCAATAGTTCCAGCACTTTCCATTGCTTTCTCTACAGCATCCACACCACGATCAGCTTTTAATAAGCCAGCATGGATTATGGCTGCTACTGGTCCTTTGGTTTTAGCGCACACATTGGCAGCATCCTGATATTTCTTTTCTTTTAATAAAGGTATAATTTTATCAAATAGTGCATTAATATTAATTCTGGCATATGATAACGCAATAATTTTGTAGATAATTACTGCAATCGCCCAAATCAGAAGTACAAGAATAGGCCACATGGCAAAACCACCATCAAGAAATAAATCTACAAATCCACTTCCAACCAGACTCCTGGCAAATGCTTCTATTCCACCAACCTGGGGAGATTCGTCAAACATCATATCCTCATTTGATGCTGATGTAGCAGGTGCAATACCTGTTGCATCATTCTCTACATCCTGAGCATAAAGACTCACTCCGAAAAGTAATGTTAAAATTGTTACCATCATGAAGAGATTCAAAAACCTTTTCTTCATTATATCCTCCTAAATATTATTATCTTTTTTTTACCAGTTAAAGGTGAAACCAAAGCTATAGGTTCTGCCTTCACTTTCTCTTGACGGATCATCAACTCCCATCTGATGGATTAAATATGTCTCTTCAGAAACATAATCACCATCATCGTCTATATAACCATCTCCGTTTGGATTTGGTTCATATAATCCATCATCATAAGGCTTGCCTGTTTTGGCAAATACACTGTAGTAATTGATCTTGTTAAACAGGTTACTGATCGTGAGGTAAAATTTGACTGATGAATTTTCACTTACCGAAAATCTTTTGTAAATAGTTAAATTAGCGTTTGAAGTATAAGGCTTATTTGAGCTATTGATATCATCAGAAGTATTATCTTCATTTACGCCAGTATATGGTGTTCCTGATGCTATATTGTAAAGGAAATTCATTGAGAAATCATCAAATGGTACTCTAACATCTACTAAAGGAAGATAATATTCTTCATCCTTCTGAATTCTGAATCCAAGATTAAAATTAAAGTTGTGTCGTGTATCCCAATCAAGAGGGAATTCACGCAGATTAGTAGTTTCATCTTGAACTATAGTGCTGGAATTATTTCCATTTGCCCAGGAAAGTGAATATGAAACTGAACCAGATATAAAATTAGATAATGGCTTGCTCAAATTAAGATCAATTCCTCGTGCAGAACCATAATCCTCTGAATAATATTCATACCAGTAAACTGTCTCATCACCTTGTTTTTCAACTTTACGTGTACTTACATAATTATATATATTTTTATAATAAGCTGTTAGATCCATGATCAAACCTTCAGTTAACTGCTGCTGTAATCCCACTTCGTAGGTAACAGTGATCTGCGGTTCCAGAGAAGGATTACCAACCACTACATTTGCATCACTGGTGTAGGCATCTGTGGAATCAGCTGTAGTGAATATATACTGCATCTGCGGTAACTGATTCTGATAATTATAAGCAAAATGTAATACTGAGCGATCAGAAATCGGATGAGATACACCAAGACGTGGTGAAAGCATCATCTGGAACTTTTCATCATCACCAAATTCACGTTTACGGTAAGACCCATCTTGATTTAAGATATCATAGCTATCTCCCAGATACCAGAAATCAAAACGTACACCAGCATTAACTATCATACCTTCCCATTCCATCCGGTCTTGAAGATAATAAGCTGCCTGCCAGGGATCTGCCCGGTAACCATCTGTAGTACCTGCAGCAGCAAGAAAGGCATCAAAATTATCCTGCTGTGAATAAAAATCAGTAGCTTCTGAAAATTCGATATCAAATTCGCCATCTCCATTAGTATCCAGACTGTCACCTGCTTCATAATGTTCGATTGGAGTACGATCAGCAAGATATTCATCATAACGATATGGGTCTATTATCCAGGGATTATAAAGCCTGTCTTTTATAATATGATGCTTGATCAATTCAATACCAGATTTTACTCCATGAACGGTATTTACCTGATACTCAAAATCTGCTCTTAAGCTCATCTGTTCACTTGAATCATCCTGATAGGTTCCATAAATGGCTCCAGGAGTAACAAATGTGCCTATAGAGTATTCATTGCCATCAGTAAAATACTGCCAGTTATATATTTCTCCTTCTGATCCATCTACTAATCCATTACTGTTCGAATCCAAAAAATGTATACCAGTGGTATTACGACCATTGGAATCCATATAATAAATTTCCCATTCTGAATTGTCCATCAATGTATAATAATCTTCTCTATTAATACCCTTGGGCTGAAGTGTATAACTCTTTTGGTAATATGAACCCTTTACTTTTAAATTCATTTGTGAATTAAACATGTGATCATAGGTTACAATATACTGATTTTGTAATTGCTCATACTGCAGATAATGCTCAAGCGCATATCTCCAGGCATGGCTGTAAGGTTCGCTGTTACTGGTATCACCACGCAGTGCAAAAGTTAGATTCTGAGTAGGATTAATCTGGTATTTCATCTTCAAATTTGCATTGTAATAGTTATAATTGCGCTCATTTAAATCAAATACCCAGAATTCATCTCTGTTTTGATAAGATACATTTGGTGTCCAATCTCCACTTATATTAAAAATCTCTTCATTGGCATTACTATTATAATAATCACGATACCTGCCATCTGTCCATTTCCCTGCAACATTCAAAAAGAAAGTGAAATCATTATTTAGGCTTGGAGCTAATCTACCTAAAACAGGTCCACCAACTGCCAGTTTGATCTCATCTTCATTAGAGGTGTCATCCTTATCAGAAAATATGTGGTCAGTATTTAATTCTATCTTACCACTGTAATCCTCTCCACCACTCTTAGTTACGATATTTACAATTCCTGACTGGGCATTACCATATTCAGCAGTAAATCCACCTGTCATCACGCTCATATCTGCAATAGCATCTTGATCTAACGTCAAAGCAGAACCACCATCAACTGGATCTGAGACACTCATACCATCTACAGTATAAACTACTTCATTTGCTCTACCACCACGAACGTGAAGCTCTCCACCGGTATTGACTGCACCTGCCTGAATTGCTACAATATCTTCGATGCTTCCTGCAGCTATCTCTTCGATTGTATCCGAAGTAACTGTTGAGGAAGAACCAGAGCGATCTTTTTTCACTCCCTGATTCTTGGCTTCAATAACCGTTACTCCTTGAAGAGCTAAAGCATCTCTGCTCAATGTGAAATTCAAGGTCGTTGTCTCATCAGTTCCGATTTTAATACCTTCAACTATCTGAGTACCATAACCCATTGAAAGGCATTTTACATTATAAGTCCCGGGAGGTATGTTTATGATTATATATTGACCGTTGTCTTTTGCAGCCGTGCCAATCTGCGTC
>JAVCCT010000187.1 GCA_030765325.1 Candidatus Stygibacter frigidus
AATATTGCCACATCCCTCAGAAGGATATATCGCTGAAATGGCAACAACCAAAGAACAGATGCGAGACTGGGATTATTATCCCACTTATGATACTTATATTAATATCATGAATCAATTTGCGACAGATTACCCGGATATTTGCGAAGTCTTCTCTATCGGTCAGAGTACTGAAGGCAGAGAACTGATGGTGGCACATATTGGAGATGATCTGGGCAGCTCAGATAATGAACCAGAATTTTATTATATGGGCCAGATTCATGGAAATGAACTGGTTACCAGTATTTTGATGCTTCACCTGATAGATGATCTTCTGCAATCTTATGGCAGTGATCCTCGTATAGATAATATAATTGATGAAATAGATATTTATATCAATCCACTTGATAATCCTGACGGATTATATGCCGGTGGTAATAACACAGTTAATGGCGCTACTCGCAGTAATGCTAATGGCGTGGATCTTAACCGTAATTTCCCCTGCTTTGAAGATGGACAGCATCCTGATGGCAATGAATATCAGGTGGAAACTCTTTTACAGATGGATTTTGCAGCTGAACACAATTTTGTGATGAGTGCAAATCTGCATAGTGGAGCAGAAGTGGTTAATTATCCCTGGGATACATGGAGCTATCTGCATGCCGATGATGACTGGTGGCAGATGGTTAGCCACACTTATGCTGATGCAGCCCAGGCTACTTCACCAGCAAGTTATTTCAACGGATTTAATGACGGTATCACAAATGGTTATCAATGGTACACTACTGCTGGTAATCATCAGGATTATATGAACTGGTATCATCACTGCCGGGAAGTAACCCTGGAGCTAAGTGATGTCCAGATGCTCAGTGCAAGTCAGTTGTTAGATCATTATGACTGGAACAGGGAATCTCTCCTGCGCTATATGGAAGAAAGTTTGTTTGGTATCAGAGGAGTTGTGACAAATATGGGCAGTTTCCCGCAATCATCTATGGTTACAATCCTTGATCATGATATGGATCATAGCGAAGTTTATTCTGAACAGGTTAGTGAAAACTACCATAGACCTATTTATCCTGGGACTTATGATATGCAATTCTCTTCCTGGGGATTTGCCAGTCAGATAATCTCCGATGTTACGGTGACATTAGATGATGTGGTGGAAGTGAATGCAACTCTGGAACTGGGTGATCTATGTGAATTAAACGGAACTGTACTGGATGAATCATCAGGACTACCGATATTCGGTGCCTGGATTGAACTTGCTGACACACCACTTGAAGAAGTGATGACAGGCAGTGACGGCAGCTTCTCCATCAGTGATATTCCTGTGGGAGACTACTTGATAGAGGTATATGCCTCAGGCTATATCTCAGATACTGATAACGTCACACTGGAATCCGGAGTGAATAATCTGGAATTTGTGCTGGTACCTTCTGAGGCAATCAGTTTTGAATCCGGTGAATTCCCTGATCAATATGATTTTAGTTTCAGTGGAAATGCAAACTGGTTTGTAACTGATGATAATGCAAATAATGGGTTATATTCTGTGCGTAGTGGTGATATTAATGATAGGGAAGTTACAAGATTGCATTTGGATGTGGAACTCGTGGAAAATGGATCAGTGTCTTTTTGGAAAAAAGTATCATCAGAACAAAATTATGATTTCCTGAATTTCTATATAGATGATGCTCTGCGAAATAGCTGGAGCGGGTCATCTAACTGGTCAAACCACAGCTATAACCTCACATCAGGTGAACACTCCTTTACCTGGGAATATGATAAAGATACTTCTGTGTCTAATGGCTCAGATTGCGGATGGATTGATGATATATTGATCGAAGGTCTGCCGGAAGCAACAATTGTGTATGGTGATGTGGATGATAATGGCGAGATCGAAACTTATGACGCTTCTTTGATCTTGCAGTATTTTGTGGAAATGAATCCTGGACCTGCTGCTCCTCTGCCTTGGCCTTATTGGCGCATGCTGAGAGCTGATGTAGATGCAAATGGCAGCATTGAAGCTTATGACGCTTCTCTGATCCTGCAGTATTTTGTGGAAATTATCGATCATTTTCCAGCAGAAGACTAATTAGAGGGCTGTTTTTGGGCAAAAAAATATGCGGTAGGAAAAATGGTGATAAAACCTACCGCAAAATTAAACCAGAATCTGACTTATATATAAACACTTTCTGTTCCATTCGAAATATATTTTTTGCTGGTCAGCTATATCACCTTATAAATAAAGATTATAGAGCAGTAATATTTTTTTTCAGACGAATAGATACTTTGTGATTGAGTGCTATTTCACAATATTATGCTCGATATCGCACGTTGATTATCGATCATTTTCCAGCAGAAGGCTAATTAGAGGACGGTTTTCGGGCAAAAAAATATGCGGCAGGAAAAATGGTGAAAAAACCTACCGCAAATTAAACCAGAATCTGTTTAATATATAAACACATTCCGTTCCATTCCTCAAATATTTTCCTCTTTCCCATTATATCCTTTTATAAATAGGAATTTTAGAGCATTATTATTATTTTACTGCATCATAAGACATTCATGCCTAAGCGCTATTTTATCACCCAATGCTCGATATCGCACGTTGATTATCGCACCGTGAATTTAATGCTTAAAATTGGTGTTCGAGTTCAATAGTGATAACTTGATCAGATAAGTGTTCTCTAAACAGTAAATTAGAAAAAAAAGAAAGCGGAAGGTAATGATGGGAACCTTCCGCTTTTATATCAAAAGAAGTTAATATTAATTTATAAACAATTATTGTACCACATTGAAATTTTAATTCTGAATAATAAATAGAAGTAAATATTTATAAATCGTCAGTGTAGGGATAGGGGGAAACTAAAAAGAATACGCCTTTTATCTCAATAATAGCATTATACAAAGAAAAGGTTTTCACCAGCTCTTCAACCCGATAATCCACTTCAATCTTGATAAATTTAAGGTTACCCACATTAATATTGGTAAACATCATGCGAATAGCCATGATATCGATTTTCCATAAAGGATAAGACCTAAGCACTTCATCCCATTCTCTCAAAAAAACCTTATGTCCCTCTTTGGTAAAATGATTCATCAGAGGGTAAGGAAAAAGTTCGTCATTATCTTTAAGTGCTCTTTTCAGAGAACGGTTCCTGTCTCTTGGAGTTGTTCTGTATTTATCAGTAGTCTGCAGGAATATGGAGCTGTAAAATGATTGCATGGTATCCAGAGTACGGGGTTTATTAAAGACAAGATATCTACGCAAAAAAGATATAACACTGGTTGTGAGAAAGAAAATAACAACGCCTGATACTATTCTGGCAGCCAGATAGCGTGGGTTTCCCTGTGGCAATGGAACCAGTATGAACACAATCAGAAACAGCAGAGCCACAATAGCTTTTCTCACAGCCTTCCGGATTTCTGTTTTCAGTGAGATCGACCTTTGAGTTTCAAAGTTAAATCTCATATTCAGAGTCTGCACAAGATGCGAACTGCAAAACTCTTTAAGACGCTTTATTTCCATATTTTTTCCCCTAATATGAATATGATGAAATAATTATATCTTGTCAAGAGAAAAGAAAATTAGCATCCCCCCGGAATTAAAATGCTCACTGGTTTCGAAATGCCCTGAAAGGGCATCACAATACTAACCATGGGTTTCAACCCATGGTTTCAAAATAAGATCAAATGCCCACCCCATCCCGCTTTTGGCTACGCGAAAAGCGGGATGGGGTGGGGGTATTTTTTTTAATCATTTCCCATGGGTTGAAACCTATGGCTATTATAGTTTAACCCTTTCAGGGTAAAGAATTATTTCAATAAATAATTACTTGTAAATCATTATTAATCTGTGTGTTATGAGTCGAAATTATAAAAATAAAAAGGGGATGACAGAAAAGAAAAGTATAGTCATTTTATTACCGTTGAGGCATAATGTAAAACCCGTTGAAAGAAAAAAAATCTACTAACAACGGGTTTAAGTTTCGACTCTGTTTAAAATTATATTCAATTACAATTTTATAAAAACTTAAAACAGGCTATATGAGAGATTTACGCCCAGGTTTTCCTGATAACGGGTTTCGTCGAGTATCTCTTTATCATATAGCATTTCAAAATAGAGCTTCAAGCCGATATAGGAATTAAATTTAAATGTGAGAGTGTTTTTAAATTCCACATCCATAGCTTTCCAATCGTCACTCACATCATCTTCTGAGGATATCAATGCCTGATATAGACGCAATGTACTGGTGAATTTACCCATATCTGAAGGTATTTTATACCAGTAACTGAGCAGCATTTCAGCTCCGGCATTACTTTGGCTGTCATAGTCAGAATTCTGATTGATGATATTCTTATAGGCAGCACCTAATCGTGTTTCGAGGTTTTGCATATCTTTATTGATCAAAACCTTTTTTGCACCAAGACTCAAGGTGAAGATATTGGGATTAATATAAAATGTTTCCTCGGGATCAGTTTTATCAATGAAATTACTTTCCCAGCGAAATGCCAGGTAGGGGTCTACGAATTTTTGCAGCGTGAAACTGAGCATATTCTCATAATCGATCACATCAGTTGAGGTAGTTGGTTTTTCCCAATACAAAGCTCCCATCTCATCCCTTACCTGGTTATGGGTTTGTCCAAAAGACAGGATCAGCGTATTTTTGTCATAAAGCATGCTATTAAGCTGTTTTTCCATAATGAAATTAAAACTGGAAGACCAGGTTACATTCCCGATCTCAGTTCCAGTCCAGTTATCAGAATAAAAGGATTGGCTAAGCATCAGATTGAAGTCACCGGTTTTCTTCCAGACTTCCGCACTTAGACTGACCGCAACGATCAGCAGCAATATAATAATTGTTTTCTTCATATTTATTCTCCCTGATTATTTTTTTAGATTAACGTCAACCTGCTGAAATGGAATAATGATCTGAGCTTCATCAAAGGCTTTCTTCACCTGTTCCTTAAGATCAAAATGGATATCCCAGTAATGAGCAGATTCTCCCCATACCCGCACAGTAATATCAAGTGAACTGGCAGCAAAATTGCCTAATCTGATAAAAGGAGCCGGGTCTTTCATAGTGTATTGATGTTTTTCAATCACATCTGCGATGATCTTTATTGCTTGCTCGATATCAGTATCATAATCTACGTTAAATACCAGGTCCACTCTTCGGGTTGCTTCAGCAGAAAAATTGGTAATGTTGTTATTAGAAACATTGCTGTTTGGCAGAATGATGCGCTTGTTATCGGGTGTATTCAGGATTGTGTTAAAGATTGAAATTTCTTTCACGGTTCCCATGATCCCGCCGGTTTCAATGAAATCACCAATTTTATAGGGTTTTAGCAAATTGATCAGCACACCGCCGGCAAAGTTTGCCAGGCTGCCCTGCATTGCCAGACCAAAAGCAAGTCCCATGGCACCAATAAGAGTAACAAATGCGGTCATTTGAATACCGACAATCGTGGCACAAGTGACAAAAAGCAGGATTTTTAGACCAAAACTAAGCAGTGATATTATGAATTTCCTAAGTGTGAGTTCAACATTTGATCTGGTCATTCCTTTCTTCACGAGTTTAATGATCAGATTTATGGCAAATAATCCGACCATCCAGATTATTACGGCAATAAGAAATTTACCACCATACTTGATAATCAGATCAATAAACTTTTCCCAGTATAACTGGATATTTATACTCTCCATAAAAATCCCTCCTTGAGATTATGTGATATACAAATAATAAATAGATAATCTGTAAAAGCAAGATATATTGCCCTGCAAATTATCTGAAAGCTTGACTAAAGACTGCGAGAGATAGGAATGACTACATGAAATAAGTGAATTGCGGAGGAATTAATGCGGGTTCTTCATACCTCTGACTGGCACCTGGGGCGCTCATTATATGGCAAGAAGAGATACACTGAACACCAGGAATTTCTGATCTGGCTGGCTGAACTTATAGACAGTGAGTCAATTGATATTTTGCTGATCGCTGGAGACATCTTTGATACCAGCACTCCCAGCAACAGAGCTCAGGAATTATATTATAAATTTCTTTGCAAAGCGACTACTATCTGCCAGCATATTGTGATAATTGCCGGCAACCACGATTCTCCTTCATTCATCAATGCCCCTCAGCAGCTTTTAAAAACCTTGAATATCCACGTGAAGGGCGAAGCAGATGACGAACTCTCTGATGAAGTTACATTGCTCAAAGGTGATAATGATTCTCCTATGGCGATAGTGTGTGCTGTCCCCTATCTGCGGGATAAAGACTTGCGGCGCACTGAAGCAGGAGAAAGCCTGGAAGACAAAAATGCTAAATTGATCGCAGGATTGAGCAATCATTATAATGCCGTAGCAGAAGCAGCTTTGGAATTAAGGCAAACTGCCGGAGACATTCCTATCATCGGCATGGGTCATCTCTTTACTGCGGGTGGTAAAACTATTCAGGATGATGGAGTGCGCGAGCTTTATGTGGGTTCACTGGCACATATAGATACAAAGATATTTCCTGACTGCATTGATTATCTGGCACTGGGTCATCTTCATATAGCCCAGACAGCGGGGAATATAAGCCATTTCCGTTACAGTGGTTCACCTCTGCCCATAGGTTTTGGCGAAGCTGAACAGGATAAAAAGGTGCTGATAATAGATTTTAAGGGTAAAATCCCGCAAATCCAGGAACACACTGTTCCCAGGTTTCAAGAACTTAAACAAATCAAAGGTGATATGGACAGGATTACATCTCAAATTAAAGTTCTGGCAAACAGTTGTCCCCAAGCCTGGCTGGAAATTTCTTATAATGGCGATCAAATGGTAGCTGATCTCAGGCAACTGATCGAAGATGCTGTAGCTGGTACTGATCTGGAAATTCTCAGTATTAAAAACGAAAGGATGATGACCAGAATACTCACCAGTCCCACTCTAAAGGAAACTCTTGATGACCTCAATGTAACCCAGGTTTTTGAACGCTGCCTGCAGGCTTACGAAATACCCGAAGAAGATCAGGAAGAGCTCAGGCAATATTATAAAATGATCATTGCTGATATGCAGGAAGAAGACCTTAACAGGGAATAAGCCCAGATGAAAATATTAAAGATAAGATTTGAGAACCTTAATTCGTTATATGGAGAATGGGAAATTGATTTCACTACGACTGATTACACTGCTAACGGTATATTTTCTATCACGGGTCCCACTGGAGCCGGTAAATCTACAATCCTTGATGCCATTTGCCTGGCATTATATGGCAGAACTCCGCGCTTGAAATCTATCAATAAATCAGACAACCAGATCATGTCCCGCAATACCGGGGGCTGTTTTGCAGAGGTCACCTATGAGACTGTAAATGGGAAATATAGAAGCATCTGGAGTCAGCATCGAGCTCGCAAAAAGTCTGATGGCAGCCTGCAGGATGCCCGGCACGAGGTATGTGAAGCAGACAGCGGAAATATTCTGGAATCCCAAAAAAGACAGGTAGCTGCCTTTATCGAAGCAAAAACAGGCATGGACTTTGACAGGTTCACGCGATCAACCCTGCTTGCTCAAGGTGGATTTGCCGCATTTCTCCAGGCAAACCCCGATGATCGCGCTCCTATTCTGGAACAGATCACTGGTACTGAAATCTATAGCATTATCTCCCAGAAAGTTCATGAAAGACATAAAACTGAAAATGATAAACTTGAAATTCTACTGGCTGCCACTTCCGGCATTGAACTGCTTTCCCCGGATGATGAAACAGCTCTAAAGATCGCCCTCAAGAAAAATATTGGGAAAAAAGATAAGCTTGATAAAGAAGATAAATTACTCGTCAGCAATATTACCTGGTTAAATAGAATTACGGAATTGCAAAAAGAACTTACTGAATTGGAGGCTGAAGCGATAAAAGCAGAAGTTATTCACCAGAACTTCGCACCGGAACGTGAAAAACTGCGCCTGGCAAATAAAGCAGCCGAGTTTGATAGTGAATATGCCACCTTGAGTTCGCATAGAGAACAGCAGAAAAAGGAAACTGCTTATCTAAAAGAAATTCAACAACAGATTCCAACTTTGCATGAGCTACTAAAAGCCAAAGAAGAGCAATGGCAAAAAGTTGATACAGAGCTTAAAAATATTAAACTGGAAAATGAGAAAGAACTGGTTCTGATCAAAAAAGTGCGCGAGCACGATATCATCCTCATTCAAAAGAAAAAAGAACTGGATAAAGCCAAAATTGAAGTAGATAAAATTTCTCAAGATATAAGTGAAAAGGAAAAAACTATAGCAATAAACTTAAGCGACCAGAAAACAATCAACCAAAGGCTAGGTTCATTCGCTAAATACTTGCTGGATAATGCTTTTGATATTAATCTCACAGAAGATTTCACCGGTATCAAAGTACAGATCATGACTTTGAAAAGAGCTTTCATAGAACTTGAGAGATTAGAAAAAAACCTTAAATCACTAAAAGATCAAACCGAAAAGCATCATAAAGCACATAAAACATTGGAGAACAATAGAAACAAGCTGGCTGGAAAGGCGAAAACCATTCTGGATAAAATAACTGAACTCGAGCAACTAATAGAGAAACTTCTGAATAAGAGACTTTTACGTGAATATCGAGCCGAATATGATTCTCTGCTGCGGGAATTAGCTTTGATAAACACAATTGCCAGTATGGAAGATGTGCGGAAAAAACTTGAAGATGGCAAACCCTGTCCAGTTTGCGGCTCAGAAAATCATCCTTATGCCAGGGGAAATATCCCGGAAGCCGATGAAACCAATGAGAAGATCAATCAGCTCAAGAAATTTATTGATAAAATCGAAGAATTAATCACTCAGAAAGATGAACTGGAAAAAGCTAAAAAAGAAGCTGATCTCCAATTGCAAGAAAGCGATAAGAAGAGCCATACTGCAGAGCAAAAATATCACACTGCCCAATATGACTATGATAAACTGCTGGAAGATAAAAAAAAGTCAGACGAAAATCTCAACCAGTTGCAAATATCCGTTATGGAAATCCTGCATAAATATGGAATTAAGGAATTACCCAAAACCAGGCTTGATGCTATATTGACTAATTTAAAGGATAGACAGATCGCCTGGCAGGATATGCAGCATAAAAATAATCAATTAAATGAAGAATTGCAAAAACTGCAATCAAGTTATGATACATTAAAAGCGATACATGCTTCACTAATCGATCGGCAAAAGGAAAACTCTGATTATCAGGAAACCTGCCGAGTTGAATATAAAGAACTAAGCGCGAAACGTAAGGAACTTTATGGCGATAAATCACCTGATGAAGAAGAATTGCGTCTGGCAAAGAAACTCAAAAAAGCAGAAGATAGTCTTGAAACCGCGCGCACTGAGAAACAAAATGCTTCCGATAAAATCAATAATCTGCATACTACTATTACCAATCTGGATAAAAACATTGCCATTAGGAAAATAGATCTTGAGAAACTGGAACCGGAATTTATCGCTGCCTGTAAGTTAGCCGGGTTTGAAAACGAAAATATCTTCCTCTCCTGCAAAATGCCACCAGCAGACAGAGGTGAACTCACTGATAAAGCAAATATGATCGACCGGAAACTAACAGAAATATCGACCAGAAAATGTGATTACGAGGGAAAGCTCAAAATTGAAAAGAATAGAAAGCTATGTTCTGTCTCCCTGGAAGAATTGCAGCAGAAAAAATCAGAAACTGATATCTTGATCAAAGACCTTTCAGAAAATATCGGAGCAGCTAAACAGAAACTTAAAGATAATCAAGCGGAAAAGGATAAATTAAAGGATAAGCAGAAAGAAATTGAGGCTCAGAAAATGGAATTAAAACGCTGGCGTGCTCTTCATGGACTGATTGGTTCTGCTGATGGTAAGAAATTCCGCAATTTTGCTCAGGGACTCACTTTTGAGATGATGATAGCTCATGCCAATCAGCAGCTTGCCCGGATGAGTGACCGCTATCTGCTGGTGCACGATAAAGCCAATCCACTGGAGCTCAATGTGATCGATAATTATCAAGCTGGCGAAGAACGCTCTACGAAGAATCTTTCTGGTGGTGAGAGTTTTCTGGTGAGTCTGGCTTTAGCGCTGGGACTTTCCCAAATGGCAAGCCGCAAAGTCCAGGTTGATTCGCTATTTCTGGATGAAGGCTTTGGCACCCTGGATGAAGAGGCTTTGGAAACTGCCCTGGAAAGCCTGGCAAATCTCCAGCAGTCCGGCAAACTTATAGGTATAATCTCCCACGTGCCAGCCCTCAAAGAAAGAATCAGCACCCAGATAAAAGTCTCCCCCCTCACCGGAGGAAAAAGTAAGATCTCAGGACCAGGAATAATCCATCACTAAATCTCCCCCACTTAGATAATTTCAATCACCTGGAACACCTTGAAGGAAGTGACACATATTCTGTGTCATGAAACAAAATATGTATCATTATTCGATTTATGATTCAAAACTTGGAATAAACCTGCAATCCCCCTGTATCACTGCATTTCAAGATTGATAATCAATTAGTAAAGGTAATAATAAACCCTAACTCAGCCAATTTACCCCTATCATATAGCAAATAAACCGGAACAACTTAGAGTACTATTCAGCCTGCTCCTGGGTAGCATTATGTTTCACCACTCGCCCTTTTACCATGAAAACTACTTCTTCACAGATATTTGTGGTAAGGTCAGCTATGCGTTCCAGATGACTGGCGATTTCATTTATCTGCATCCGCGCGGGGGTAGTTTCTGGAGAAGAGATCATGTGGGACATATTGACGCGGAAAATCTGATCTCTGAAATTATCAATCAAGTCATCAGCTCCCATCACCATACTGGCAAGTTCCGTATCCTGATTAATAAATGCAGCAATCGCGTCTCGCATCATTTTCATAGTTTCTTTGAACATCAGAGGGAGATCAATATACTTGATGATAACGGAGCTGCCAAGAATCCTGGTGGCACATTTGGTGATATTAACCACGTGATCACCTAATCTTTCCAGATCATTATTCATCTTGATGATCATGATAATGGTACGCAGATTTTTAGCTTCCGGCTGATGCAGAGCCATGAGCCCAATGGCATCATCTTCCACCTGCATTTCCAGATCATTCAGCTTATCTTCGAGTTTATATATTTCGGTAAACAGCTCTTCATTTCTTTCAAAAAGTCCCTCATATGCCATAGAGATCATGGAAGTAACGTAATCAGCTTCTTCTGTGATCAGTTTGCGCAGGTCATTCAATTTCATATCTAACATATTATCTCCT
>JAVCCT010000118.1 GCA_030765325.1 Candidatus Stygibacter frigidus
ACCAAGAAATCAATGTAAAAATTTAAGCAACGAACAATTACTAACAAAACGAACTATCAGGTGTAGAGTGAACTGAATGCCACGAAATCAATGTAAGAATTTTTTAGCCGCGAACAAGCGCGAACAATCAGTTGAACAGTGAATGGTGAACGGTGATTGGGATGACGGTTTTTAAAATATCCATAACTCATCACCCATCACTGTTTTTTTTTCTTTCCGACTCACGACTCACGATTTACGATGCTGAGCATTCCTTTTTTGGTCTTGCGTATCCAGAGCTTCCAGCTCTGAATTTATAAATGTAATCAGACCAGGGATGGTCTGTGTACGCACTTTTTCGATCACTCATCACCCATCACTCATCACTCATCACTCATCACTCATCACTGTTTTCGACTCACGACTCACGATTCACGATTCACGAAAAAAAGCAGGCTTTTTTTATTATTCTAATGAACCTATTTCTGCTTCTACTGCCGTGAGTATTTCGCAGGATTTTACCAGTTCTTTCATCCTGGTGTGATCTGGGTAGAGTGGACGGTCAATTTCCAGGAAATCTACGTATTTACGGATTACATCATGGGCTACCTGAGTTCCTTTACCGAATTTATATTCGCGGAAATCAAGTGCCTGAGCAGCAGCCATAAGCTCAATTCCCAAAATGCCATAAGCATTATCTATGATCTGGAAATTCTTAATAGCTGTATTCATGCCCATGGAGACAAAATCTTCCTGGTCAGCAGCAGCAGGGATACTTTGCACAGATGCTGGAGCACAGAGAATTCTTTGTTCCACGATTTGCATATCTGCTGTATATTGACTGAGCATGAGTCCACTGAACATGCCAGCACCTTTTGTGAGGAAGGGTGGCAGTCCTACAGATAATGCGGGATTATTAAGACGGTTCATACGACGCTCGCTCATCACGCTGACCATGGTGATGGCAGCAGAGATCATATCCATAGGCAGACTTACAGGCGAGCCCTGGAAATTTGCTCCTGAGAGTTGTATCCCTTCTTCGGGGAAGAATACGGGATTATCACCCACACCATTTAATTCAATTTCCACCTGGCTGCGAGCATAGGCAAGAGCGTCATGAGCAGCACCGATAACTTGAGGTGTAGAGCGCATGGAATAAGCATCCTGTACTTTGCATTTTACGCGACCATCATCCAGATCACCACCGGCTACAACTTTCTTAATAGCGGCAGCAGAACGCTGGGCACCCAGGAAACCACGGATTTTATGAAGTTGAGGGCTATAGGGCTTCATATTTGCCTTGAGTGCTTCCAGACTCATGGCAGCAGCAATTTCTGCCTGCTTAAACCAGTTATTGGCATCAAAAAGCAGGATGGCACTCATAGCTGTGAGCACGTTTGAGCCATTGATAGTTCCCAGTCCATCACGTGCCTGAAGTCCGGGGATGGGGATATCTGCTTTATCCATGGCAACTTTTCCAGGCAGTAATTCGCCTTTGTAATATGCATCACCTTCGCCCATCAGCAGCAGAGCTATCTGGCTCATTGGTGCCAGGTCTCCACTTGCTCCCACAGAGCCTTTCTGGCAAACGAAGGGAGTAACGCCTTTATTGAGCATTTCTATCAGGGTTTGAGTGATTACTGGTCTGATACCGGAATTGCCATGGGCATGGACATTAATTCTGCCCACCATAGCGCCACGTACATATTCGATAGGGGCAGGATCGCCAATGCCGGCAGCATGATTATAAACGAGGTATTTTTGAAAATCTTTGATCTGATCATCGTCAAGAACAACTTCCGAGAATTCACCAATACCGGTATTCACGCCATACATGATCTCACCGGCAACTATTTTCTTTTCGAGCATGGCACGACAGACCTTGATGCGTTCCAGGGCTTCTGGAGCGAGCTCCACTTTTTCACCATCACGGGCAATCGCCACAACTTTCTCAATGGTTAATCCACTTCCACTTAAAATAATAGACATAAATCCTCCACGTATTTAATTTAGTTTTGATGTCAAATAAATATATTTCCAGTTGATGTCAAGTTATGGACTTTTGATCAAGAGCCAGCCAGTAAATCCTCCCAGAATATAATAGGGAAAATCTGAGATATTAAAGGTGGTACCCAGCAGGATTTTTCCCAGCCATAAGGAGCGAAGATAGTTCAGAAAAGGGGGATGCCAAAGCTGAGCAAATTCCAGCAGGCAGGTGATCAGTGTTACTGATATAACTATTTTGAAGGATACTGCATGGGGAAAAATGAGTTTGAAAAGTAAACACCAGAAAATCACATAGGCTATTCCTGCCAGAGAATTATTAAAGAGTTTGCTCCCTGGTCCTGGATAATATTTAAGAGCAAATCCCAGCAGAATTGTTATAAACAGTTCTGCCAGGAATTTATTATTAATTCTTGTTTCAGGCATTTACTTTCAATCTATGTTTCCGCAGTAATGAAAGCCAGCCCCAGGCAAGGATATTGATAGTGATAATGGCAGCGATATTTGCTGATACGGCTCCTCGCCAGGGATTTGTAATGCATTTTTGCAATAACGGCAGGGAGGCATTAACTGCCAGGAATACAGGGACTAAGGAGAGATCAAAAACCAGTATTTGGCGGAATATATGATATAAAGCAGTTGCCAGTAGGGCAGAGAGAATTATCAGGTAGGCAAAATCAGCAAATCTGGCGTAAACCAAAGCATCCTGCTTGAGAATGAAAATTATCGTGAAGAATATGAGCCAGATGAGAAATTTTCGTTTTTGACCGCTTGCAGATATTTTGCTTAACCAGTGCATAATAAAAATCAGCAGCAGTGAAGAGGTGATCCATTGAGAAACAGCCTGACTAATGACCGTAAAGAAGGGGCTGTAATCCGCAAGTGCATCAAGTGCAGGACGCCAGGGCAGATAATCTGGTTTGAAATATGAAACCAGGGCTGAGATGCCACTAAAGCAAAGCGCAGCCAGGATCACATTATACAGGCGAAGTTTATTAATGGTTTGATTTTTCCAGGAGCCCAGAAAGCCTGCCAGCAGAGCAAACACAAAGCTGAGCAGCAGGACGTTAGTGACTGAGCCCAGGATATATTGCAGTACCTGATTATTCCAGGGTTGACTGGTTGAAAATCCGGCAGGCACCTGCTGCCATTGATTAAGCCTTAGCACCAGAGTGCAGAAAAACATAATGATCAGGATATAATAAAAAGCGGAAATATTGAAATTACGATTGCTCCATGATATCACTGCCATGATGCCAATTACAAAATATAAAAGAATAAAGATAATATTGGCAAAATTGGAAAATAATCTGATTGGTCTTGATTTATTTCTATCCTGCCGGGCCCAATCTTCCGGGACATAAGTATAGCGTGAAATATTCATTACCTGATCACCGCTTATTTTCACAATATAACGGTATTCTCCAGTATCAAGATCATAGTTCAATGTATCTCTAAAGGTGAATTTCCAGTCTTTTCGTTCAGGAAGTTTTTCCGGAGCAGCTTCCACTTCATTGAGAATAAATTGATCCATATCAAAGAATTCTGTGATAGATTGAACCGCAAATTGACGGGCTTCATCTTCTGATAACTCCATCCCGGCACGGTCTTCCGGCAGGGTATGTCTGAAAGCAGTAACTACACCCTGGGTATTGATCATAAACTTGTAAGCTTCTG
>JAVCCT010000385.1 GCA_030765325.1 Candidatus Stygibacter frigidus
CAAAAGAAGACAAGATATTCCTCTGCTCGTGAAACACTTCATTGACCGCTATAATGACCGCTTTGACAAAAATGTTTCCGGCATCTCCACCCCGGCTCTGCAACTGCTGCAAAATAAAACCTGGCACGGCAATATCCGCGAACTGGAAAATGATATTGAACGCGCCATGGTGCTCTGCCAGGGTGACCAACTTACGCTTGATCTATTTGAAGGTTCTACCCTGCACAATAACTACTCACTGGAAGATAATATCCCGCTCAACTGGGATGATTACAAAGAATACCGGCGTCAATTCAATGCCAATCTTGATGAGATATATGCCCATAAACTCCTCAAAGCAGCAGGTAACAAAATCTCCGCTGCCTCCCGCCTGGCAAATATCAGCCGCACCCAGATCTACCGCCTGCTAAACCAAAAAGAATCGTAAAACTTTAAAATAAAACCTTCTGGATGGTCGCCAGACCTCCCGAATGGTTGACCCGATTAAATCCCACCCAAGTCAGGAGTTATGGACGGTACCCCGGATATGACTTCTGGACGATCAGTTTAAATTACCCAAGCTCTGCCGGATCCCAGAAATCCTGCCCGAAATACGTTCAGTCAACTTCTGTATCCTTACTCTTACATTACATTCTTTCGCGTAATTTCGCGGTTTTCGCGGTTAAAAATCTTGCATTACATTTTCTTTTTATAGACATAGTGGACTAAGTGGTCGTAATGGACGAAAATGACGTTGAAAGTTGGTAGTATCTGTCCAGTTCTAGTCTTTTAAAAAAAAATATTGTTGACTAACCTGAGAAAGATTTCTGATTAAATCACAGGAAGTAAATTATGGAAATTAAAGAAATAATCAGAGAGCTGGAATATTTTAGAGGCTACTATCCAGAAGAAGCCTTGCGAGAAGCTGTTAACCGTCAGGAAGAAATAACTCCTGAGCTGATCAAGATACTCGAGAAATCAATTGCGAATATTGCATATATATCAGAATCAAAAAATAACAATGGCTTTATTTATGCTTTCTATCTATTGGCTCAATTTCGTGAGAAATCAGCTTTCCCCTTGATAACCGAGTTTTTTAGCAAATTAGAAGGTAATTCTTATAATTTTACTGGATCTTTGGTAACAGAAGTTCTCCCACGTATTCTGGCTTCAGTATTTAATGGTGAATTCTCTACGCTAAATTTTGTTTCCACTTGTGATGAATATGATGAATTTGTGCGAATAGCCTTTCTGAATACCTATTTGATATTATATAATAACAAAATAATCAGCAGAGATAATTTAATTGACGGATATAAATACATATTTGAGAATCTGGAAAGAAAAAAATCATATATCTGGCACTTTTTAGTTGATGCTTGTGTTAAAACAGGAATAACAGAATTAAAGGATAATATCAAGCAGGCTTACAAAGATAATCTAATCGATACTATTGAACAACCTTATGAACAAGCCATGTATAAACTTGAATCAGGGATTATTGAAAAAGATTCATCAAAATATTCAAAATTTATTGAAGATGTGATTGAGGAATCAAATTGGTGGCGATGTTATTCAAGAAAACAGGAAGAGCATAGTTTTTATGTCGGAATGCCAGATACAGCTAAAGAAATAATCAAAGATCTGGAATATTTTAGAGGATTTTACCCGGCAGAAGCGTTAGCAAAAGCTGCTGAAAATAAGGATATTATTATCCCCGAACTACTAAAAATACTAGATTGGACTTCTGAGAACCCCAGGGAAGATGAAGATGTTGATTTCATAGGTCCCGTTTTTGCCTGCTATCTTCTGGGACAGTTTGAAGAAAAGTCTGCTTTCACTACTATAATCAGATTCATTAAATCTGGTTCGTATTCTCATGAAGCTTTTTTTGAATTTACCTTTCTTAGCTTAGGCGAGATATTAGCTTCATGTTACAATGGTGATCATAATCTATTAACCGAGAATATTTTAAATAAAGAAGTTGATGAAATTGCTCGTTCAGCATTTTTGGATTGCCTGGTAATAATATACAATTATAATGAAATTGGAAAAATAGAATATTTTAAAATATTGAAAAAACTGTTTGATAATCTGGAAAAAGACGTTGAAACTTTATGGCATACATTAATTGAAGCCTGCGAAATAACACAGGCAACAGAATTATATCCTGAAGTAGAATTGGTATATAAAGAAAAACTGATTGATGATTACTTTCATCCTTTGGAAGAAACTCGCAGTATGATTTTCAGAAAAGATGAGCAAACCCCTGATCTGGAATTGGTTAATAAATTTAAGATTGAAATTAATTCTACTGATTGGTGGAAACGTGTGGAAATGGAGGAACCAGAAGAAAAATATCTTTCATATCTTGATACAATGAAGGATTATGATAAGTCACGTTCAGATGATATTGTAAAAAACCAAATTTTTTATGACACTTATCAAAATATGCAACCTTATGTGCGAACAGGAAAAAAAATCGGAAGAAATGATCCATGCCCTTGCGGTTCAGGCAAGAAATATAAAAAATGCTGCGGGAAAAATAATAATGAATAATCAACAATTAAAAACTAAAACCCGACATACCGCTGCCCAATTGATCTTTAAAAAGAAATATATTGCCCCAGTTGATTTACTAATGGAACTTGGCTATCTAAAAGCAAATGATTACGAGAACTGGCGGAAAGGACAAGTTGCATATCTGGAGCAGGTATGTCTGGTGAACTTGAAAAAGCTTTCCACAATTATGAAGATTTTACGTGATTTCTCTAAAGAGAATAATTATCGCCCTTCTTATACCGCTTATAATGGCTGGGGTAAAAACAAAGGTAAAAAGCTGAAATTCAGTAAATCAGGTGCTCCTTTCATTGAGCAGGCTTATGCAACACATTATATCAGCCCAGCTCTAAAGAAAAAGAATAAACAGGATGACATTTAACCATCTAAGCCACCTTGCGAATGGTCGATAGACCTTCGCAATGGTAGCGACTAATAATCCCAAACATTATTTTTGCTGAATATAAATACAGAACTGGAAGCTCTGAGTACGCAAAACTCAGACCAGGGATGATCTGATTACGCAACCCATTTCACATTACATTCCTCCGTGTCCTCTTTGTCCTCTGTGGTAAAAAATCTTACACTACATTTCTTCATCAATTTTCAATTTTTCATTTTCAATTTTCAATTAATCTCACCCTATTCATCATCAATTTTTATATCGTTCTCAATACACCATTTCCGAAGCCCTTCTTTTTTCTTCCTGTCTTCGTATTCATACCACACTTCCAGCTTTCCCAAATCTTCTAATAGTCCCTTAAATCTTGAATATGCGCCTCTTCTGCGAAATATTCTGACTACTTGATCATATTGATCTTCCAGATATTCAGCAGCAAATTCAAACACTAAATCTCGTCCCAAATTTATGGCATTTTTGTGAGGAACTGGCGCATAAGAAAACCTGTCTTCATAATTATCAGGTAATTCATCACATTCACCACATTCAGCAACGTAATAGATTTCACCAGTTTCTAACGAAATCAAAGCCATATTAACTGTTTCATAATTAGAACTTACAAATTCAAAGGCGTCCATAACATCATCAAATTTCATACTTACTCCATCATTTACAATTAATGTCTAATCTCTATAAGTAATTTAATAAGTCAACTATCTCACTTTCAATTCATAAACTTTCCGATTACTCGGTTCCTCTGGTTCAAATTTCCACATATCAGTCATATTTCTCAATTTAACCCTCGCATTCCTCGATTATTCATATATTCAGGGTATGTTAATAATAGATAATTGACCAGATAAGTTGGACTTTCTGCGTGGGCGTTATTCCAAAAATCCGGCAAGAATTATGCCCAGTTATCAGTTGAAATCCATGTTCTAATTAGCAGCAGGAATAATTTGACAGAAAAACCTCTTAATTCTAATATAAATACCAAAATCAATATTAGGAAACAAAGGATGGAATTAAAAAAAAATTATGGAACTAAGAAATGATAATATCTTTATGGGTAGGCTTGCTTCTGCAATTGGCATAGTTGTCATCATGATCTTAAACGAGTCGTCAAGTAAAGATGATCATGAAAGACGTCTGCATTGGACATTATCTTCTCTGAAAAATGCTGATTCCATAGCGTAGAAAATGTTTTTCCAAATCATCACAGATTGGAAGATAAAACCTCTGAATGATATTAGCAGGGTAGATGATGACACTCTACGGGGTACCTTAGGAAACTATATACAGATCAAAGGTCGGCACAGCGAACTGGTCTGATAATTTTAATTATTGTAGTTAACCTGACTTTCGCACTTTTTTTGTAAGTATCTGGTAAGTAATGACTTAAAAACCAGACACTACAGCAACTTTTTTAAACTGTTATTTTACTATGGTTTTTCTTATCGGTAAATTCCTATATTCAACTCCCAGTTTCCGGTAGATTTTTTCGTGTATCCCTTCCAACATTCCTGG
>JAVCCT010000346.1 GCA_030765325.1 Candidatus Stygibacter frigidus
ATTATAATCATATACCCCGGCAAATCCCACTCCCGGCAGCAGTTCGATTAATTCAAATTCAAACTCACTGTCAGCCATTATCTCTAATTCACTTGTCAATCCTTCATAAAAATCCAACGCAATAGATATCTGATAAGTGCCTTTCCAGACATTATCAAGCACGAAATTGCCTTCCTCAGGATAGCTCAATTCATAATTATAAGGGCTGTTCACTCCGTCCAGATTTCGCAGCACTATCACTGCTCCACCCGCACTGTCACCTGAATTAGTGGTTAGATCTATTATCACCTGAGCAGTCATATTTAATGGTAATATCTGGCTGATCGTAAAATCTGAACTATAAGAAGAGTAGTCTGCTACAACTGCATAACGGTATTCTCCTGCTTCCAGACTCAGCCATTCATTATCTGTATAACTCGTCTCTGTAATCGGTTCACTGGTCAATTCCACCCACTCTTCCGGTAAAAATTCATCCTCATCAAGTAACCGGTAAACTTTATATCCCAGCAGTTCCCTGCTCATCAGGCTTGCTGGAGCTTCCCAGCTTACGATTACCGCCGTTTCATCATCTCCAGTCACAACTACATTTAAAGGTGCTATGGGATCATCTGTCAGGCTGCCATCCAAAGCAACCTGCTCATCGTCTGTCACTGATATATTCTCATATCTCACTCTTTCATACAAAGGATGATCCATGATCACGGTATATTCTCCCGGATACACTTCCAGACAATAACTACCATCAACACCTGTCTCGGTCACAAATGCTCCGGCACTCACTTCTGCTCCGGCAATATTTGCTCCCGTGGTAGCATCATTCACAATACCTGTAAGCGTTCCAGTTCCGCCTGTGCCTTCCCATCTATATAATGTCACACTACCATTCACCCATTGTGGATTAACTATATCATTTCCATTATCAAGCACTGCATACCAACTGCCTAGATCAGGATTTGGCATATCAAAGGCGAATATCCCAAAATCACTCTCGCTGATCGTATTAAACCCTTCAAATGGAAATCCTGACACATAACTGCAATATTGCACCAGATCACACATAAAAAAATTAACTGCTCCCTGCTGCTGCCTGTCATAAAACCAGGTATCTTCACTTGTGTCATCCATCACAATATTGCCATATATCACCTGACTATCTGCTTCATATTCCACTACCAGACGATAATCCGCTTCATCATCCTCCGGTATATCGATTTCTGTATAGTCTATCTGGGGTATCTCATTATTGATCTGAAGCTCCACTTCATACACATCTCCACCGGCTGTGTTCTCTGCAACCAACTGATATTCCACACTACCCCAGGCAGTACTCATCTGCACCCAATATTCATGTCCATCACCAATTGTGAAATCATAGACCCCTTCATTATCTGTCCAACCCACCATATCACCAGTAACCTGACCATTTAATCTCAAACCTATCAATATCCGAGCCCCATCCAAAGGCTGACCTGCACTATCAATTGCATGTACTATCATATGGGCATAATTAGGGGCATATTTTTCTGTCACGCTGCGCATCACACCATCAGATCGCACATCTATAACTGATCCAAAATTGCTCCCCCAGCCATTCTCATACATATAAGGATTATTAATACTCCCCCCATCCCAGTGTATCCATTCCTCATCCCAGAATTCGTTCCAGGTATGATCTACCGTAAAACACACGATACTGGTCGTAGGTATCAGAGCAATCCTTCCTATTGCCACCCGCATATCCGCATGTTCTCCACATCTGCCGATGTGCTTGCGATATATCCGCACCGGCTGATGAGGTCGCTCAAAATTACTTGTAAACACCAGGCTTTGCCCCAGCCATTGCGTGCAGGCACCTATTGCTGATTCATATCCCGTAGTAAAATCATTGGCATATTCACACTGCACCAGATAATTACGCAGAGAAGGATAACCATCATCAGCATAATTATACAAAAAATCACGCCAAAAATAACCATCATCAGGTCCTACTATATTATTGCTATGTAAACTGTTACTCTCAGTCACCACCGGATCAATAAATGCAGGTATTTCATCCGTAATCTTGGGATGTACTATATGCCAGTAATATATATCCCGGGGCACTTCCACCTGATGCACAACCCCGCTGGCTGATTTTGTCCAGTAACGCGTTGTACTGTAATAATCATCATCCATCAGCGAATTGCCATAATCCACCACTTCCACATAATTCAATTCCTGATCATATTCATAGATCATCTCAGCATTCTGAATATATAATTCCGGATATGCCCATTCACTACTTAAATACACTGTGGAAGCTGTCGCTATGCAAAATGCCACTTCATCAACGATCGGGTCATCCACGTCATTGATCACATTTGCCCAGTATTCCTGCAATTCCTCATCAAGTAATAATAGCGTTGTCTCCAGCTCCGCCTGGATCCACAAGGGTGCTCTATCAATTGCATCAAGCACGGCTCCACTTGCTTCACTGCTTAGGTGAGTTACTGTGATCTCATGAGAATATCCCGAATACTCCACACTTATATTCCCTCCAGCTGGTATAAAAGTGTTAATATTTACAGAGTCAGCCAGTTCCCAACCTTCCCTGTCAAAATCATCTATTCTATGTGTTATACCAATTTCATCTCCCTGATAAGCCTCAGCGCGTACCAAGGCAGGATCGCAGGGCTCTGATAACTCCCGGCAGGTTAATCCTCTTACGGATTCAGCAAATAACATCATTCCTGTCATCAATATCAAAAATACTAAACAATTTTTCATTTTTTCTTCCCCATATTTATTTTATCATTATTCCTTGTTACTGCATTTTCCACCGGAAATTCATCTATTAATCCCGCATCATACGCCTCTATACTCCCATTTGCGTCCACGTCTGCCAATTGCTCTCGCCAATCCGCCCAGGGTAGCTCTATCTCTCCATAGTTGAATCCACCATACAACAATTCTGACGTTTCACTTTCATTACCATGAATATCCACACTGATAATACCAACTACTCCCAGCACTCCTATCATCTCTATTTGCTGCCATATTGTAGTCTGCCAATATTCTCCATCCAGATAAATATCAAATCCTGTCAGATCTTCTGCCGGCACTATTTCCCATACCAGATTGCCTTCCGTAACTTCCAGTCCCATCGGGGTTGCCCGAGCCAAATTATCCACACTATATCCCTGTCCAATTTCTGATTGCCAGCTGCCTTCCTCCATCACAGATTCCAGCCCGTTCTCAGTTTCAGCACGGTAGCTATGTTCTCACCGCATATTTGCAGCGTATTTAACACCCCTACCCGGATTGCATAATCCACAACAGAGTCTATATTCTGCAGAGTATTCAAATATTCGCCCTTAGACGGAAGAAAACTCTCCTCTGCTGTTTTTATCAGAACCAGATCACCTGAAGCAATTAATTCTGAAAATACCGCTGACATTGAACTATCTGCCGGCATCACATTGAATAACACCAGATTCCAACCATCTTCAAGCTCAATTGCCTGACGGATCATATCATCTGAATATAATGCCATATTTGCCAATATTACTAAAATTATGAATACTTTGCTCAATTTCAAAAAGAAGGCACCTCCTGTATTAATTTTACCAGTATTATAAAGTCTTCTGTTAAAAATATTGTCAATCAAAATCATCCTCCATCCCTCCAATACTGGACTATACACCTTGTAGTAATATTAATCTTATAATTATAAGACATATATCTCGTATATCCACCACAGCTACATAGCACATAAGCATCACATCATAAATATCTGTTACTTTTAATTTGTTCTTTGCATTCTATCTGCGTTGTTCATCGCTGCATATCAACGGATATTGAAGCTCTTCACGCCGTATATAATTCAAAAACCCTGCGTTAAAATGCGACACATATTTATGATGCAATGCTTAGTTGTTAGTAGTTAATTGTTAAAAAGAAAATATAGGGGTATGTATAACGGGAGTCGTGAGTCGTGAGTCGTGAGAACTTGACAATGGTATTTTTTTTTTAAAGTTAAATATTTGGGTATATATATCTCAAAAAGGGCAAAAATGTAATA
>JAVCCT010000282.1 GCA_030765325.1 Candidatus Stygibacter frigidus
TAATTTTGTTGTGCATCTGTCGTCACCATCCGGGAGGTCTAGCGACCATCCAGGAGGTAACTTAGCTTTGTTCAAGACCTCCCATCTGAAACCTTCTGGATGGTCGGAGACCTCCCGAATGGTTGACCTTTTTCAACATATATTATCTCCATTAGCTCCAGTTATTTAGACCTGTTAGAATTGATAAAAAACAGGGGTATGCTATGTTGCTTTGAAAATTAATTGACAATAAACAATGAAATCTGCTTTTAGAATATGCTTGATATTTGAATTATAATTATGCATAGAACCGGAGGGTAAATGTTAAAAAGCTTAAAGCGAATACTGATTTCTATAATTATCGGTCTTTCAATATTTTTTGTACTGGTTTTGATCAATCAGGTAAATCAGTTTGCTGTAAGTGCAGAAAATGTGGTTACAGGTGGGGGAGTGATTGCCTGGCTTTTATTTTTTGTAATAATGATATTAATCATATATCCCATATTGCAGTTAATATTTTTACCCAAGCCATTAAAACGTCCCCAGAAGAAAGTTATGAGCCTTGAATCTGATATTGATACAGCACTGGTTGATGCGGCTCAAAGTAAAGTAGAGATCAAATTTTACAGTAATTATAAGAAGCGGATCATTAAGAATTTCCGACGCTATACAAAGCATTTTGATATTGATCTGGGTCTAAAGAATGAATTAATGAATGCGGAAGAGGTGCCGGAGATACAGGGAGTTTTGCAGAATATCGAGCGGGTGATTGATAAAGTTGCCAATAGCCGGATAAAGAAATATGCTAATGAAGTATTCATTTTCACGGCGATTTCACAAAACTCTGGCTTGGATGCCATACTGCTGCTGAAAATACAAATCCAGATGATCTGGGAGATAGCGCATCTTTATAATCAAAAGCCGCACTGGAAAGAAATGCTGGAAATATATCTGAACGTGTTTGCCAGCGGTTTGATGGCTATAGGTATCTCAGATATACCAGTGGACGAACTGGTGAAGAAGATTTCAGCTAAATCATTTGAACAGAGTATTTTTGCTAAAATCCCCGGAGTTGATATTGCCTCCTCTATAACGTCTTTTCTGGCAGACAGCCTTTTTGAGGGGATGCTGAACGGGTTATTGACTCTGAGGGTGGGGTATATTGCTCTGGATTACTGTAAATATTCTGAAAAATTTGATAAAACAAAAACAGTAAAGAGTGCCTCGCAAAAAGCAGTAAGTCAGATCAGGACTCTGGCAATTGAGGAATCTGCTATTTATAAGAAATTATTTATAAAAGCAGCTATAAAGCAGAAGAAAGAAAATAAACTGGCGAAATATAAATTCAATATCGGTAAAAGGCATAAGAAGACAGAACATGCTTTGGAAGATGTAGATTAATATTTTTTTTGACTAGCAAATCTCTGAAAGTTTTGTAAAGAAGTTTTCGCAAAAAAAAACTGTGGACGCAGTGGACAAGGTGGACTTTGTGGACAAAGCTACAAACCGCACCTCGTCCACGATGTCCACTCCGTCCACCTCGTCCACAAAAAAAACATTTGACACCCATTCCCCAAAAATCCCCAATCAGCCCATCCTAAAAAAAAGCGAGGAAGAATAATGCCAGACTTGATTCCCAAACACGGAGGTTACCGCAATACGCTCAGCTATAAATTATCAGAACTGATATACGATATTACAGTAAGATTCTGTGCTCGCTATATAGACAAATTCAGCAGAACAACAGATCAGATGGTTCAAGCAGCGAGAAGTGGAAAACAAAATATAGCCGAAGGTTCGCTCGCATCAGCAACTTCCAAGAAAACCGAACTAAAACTCACCCAGGTCGCCCGTGCCAGCCTGGAAGAACTAAAATTAGATTATGAAGATTTCCTCAGGCAAAAAGGCTTAACCCTGTGGCATCACGATAATCCCTTAAGACAAAGCCTGATAGACGCTCGCTGCCAAACAGCCGATGAAGTAGCAGCCTGGATAAAAGTAACCTGCCAGGCACAAAATCCCCAAGGCACAAAGTCCTCAAACCAATATCCTGAATTCTCAGCCAATGCAGCCCAGGTACTCATCACAGTAGCCTGCTCACTTCTCGATCACCAGGTTGCCACCCAAGCTAAAGATTTCGAAAATCAAGGCGGTTTCACAGAAAGACTCTACAAAATAAGAACCCAAAAAAGAGAAGAAGAAAGAAAAAACAAGTAGTCCCACCTCGTTCACTACGTCCAAAAAGTCCACTTCGTTCACAATGAATTTTATTCTCCGGCCAATCCCATTACCTGAGGAAACATAGTAATCTTAAACAGATCCGATTCTAAAATGATCAGCCAGTTCTTTTGCACTGCTGATACCTGCTAATTCACCTTTTTCATCAAGCTGATGTATTTGCTGAGCGATTGCTGACAAGGTGCGCAGGTGCTCTTCATGAAGACTGGCTCCAGAACCGAGTAAGATCAAAAAGGTCATTAACCCAAAACTGACACTGCGCTTATAGCTGCTCATAAAACGATGAAGATCTAATTCCAAGCCTGCCAGAAACATGATATAGATCAAACCTACTGAACCAAACAATGTAACCACAGCATGACGCTCCAATACATTCAAACCATTAGGTCCCATTATTGCCCCGAAAATCAGCAGAACAATAAGATCAGGTATTCGTAACTTCTTTGAGATCACGGGGGTTGCCAGTATTCCAAGTACGAGCACAGCAAAATAAAGAATCGGGTCAGTTAATGGAAACATCTATTATCTCTCCTGCATATATATCTTATTATCAATAACTAAATGATCAGATTTGGAAAGTGCTGTCAACTTAATTCCTTTTCACACGTCCTTTTTCCAATCTATCCAGATAATCTCCTGGCACTCACTCCACCTCTCGCACGAGATCAGATGATCATTCTCCAGTCCCGTAGCCTGCAAATGCGAATAGATAATGGTACTTCCCAAAAACTTAAACCCTTGCTTTTTAAGGTCTTTACTGATCTTGTCTAATAACTCAGTGTGAGCATAGAACACTTATGTGCTGATATTACAAGTTGAATTCCTTCATGCTTTCACGCTCTCATAAATACTTTGGCAAGGAAAAATCTGTCAATAGTTTTTCACCTTTTTTACTGGTATCCCCCCGGGAGACTGAACAATTATTATGATTTATTCATTCCTTTCAGGGAAAAATCAATAACAAAGATTGAACAGTCTCTGAATATAATTTATTAATATCTTAATTTATTTCTTGACACATAAATTATCAAAGTTGTAAGTGACACTGAGTTTTAAAAAATAAAGTCTAATAAAAATTAATGGTGAGGTATAGTGATAAAAGCTTTTGATTTTTAAGGGTCAAAGAGAAAACAGACGAAGAACAAAGGAGGGAATATTTTGAATGGATATCTTCACGATATTTAAATATTTTATTTATTTAAAAAAAGGCAAGGGGTTTAAAATGAGTAAGTTAAAAAGGAATTATGAAAGAAATTCAAGGAGAAAGAAATGAATTGTAGAAAAATGTTCTTAATTGTGGCAGTATTATTTTTATTTTATAATATTGCTTTCGCGGGAGTCACCATTGACGGAAAAATCACATTAGATGGCGGTCTTGGTGATGAAACACAGGCAAAGGTTACTTTACAGTTTGAACGGTGGTCAAACGATATGGTTGTATCTGTATCTGATTCGACTGGCTATCCAAATGAAAACGGTGATTATGAGTTTGTAATAGAATATGTACTTACCGACTCTATTAAAATTGTGTATATACAGACGACTGATCTTTTCAGTTATGATGATTCAACTTATGTTTATCAAAATGCACCTTGGTTGAAAGACGGTGGCGCAGAAACAGTTGATTTTGAGTTAGTATATGTACCTTATCAGGTAGATATCACCGGCATTTCCACCTTCAGCATTAATTATCTACAAAATAATAATCACTTGCATGGAGACAGTCTTGATATTGAATGTCGTACTGTAGGATATTCACTAATAGGAGGATTCAGATATTATTCATCTATAGATACTACAAACTGGGAATTAATTGGTGAGAATATATTGCCTGATAACGGATGGGAATTCGCAGACACTTTCGAGGGATGGGATGTTAATGTAATTGATGAAGGAGTTATATATATTGGTGTAGTTCCAACCCTTAACGATCCATTAAATAATGAATTTCCTACAAATTGGTTAGAGGTGTATATTGATCATACTGTTGGAATGACGGATGATAATGTAACTAATGATATTGAACCGATAATGGAAGGAACGCAAACTATCTTATTTGAGATAGAGGATATCGATGATATTTTTTCTAGTGAATTTGGCTGTTACTGGTTAAATGAAGATGGAGAACAGGATAGTTCTTTTGCAAACTTTAACTTTGGTGCAGCTTTAGATTACTATACCCTTACCCTTAATGCTGTTCCCGATGGCTTATATGATTTTCATATATATGCAATAGACAACTCTATTCCAGTTAAGAATGAACAAGATTTTATTGTTAAACAAGGAATTTATGTTGATAATGATCCTCCAGACGTAGTAGATTTCACAATTTCAGAAAATGATTTGGTGAACAATATTCCAATACTTCCTGCTAATACTTATACATTTAATTTTAATGGTAATGATGAAGGAACAGGATTTGCTTCTGTAAAAGTCGAAATGCGTTTTGACGATCCAACCGGTAATATAATACCCAATGATGGAATAATATGGGATAATCAATATGTTATTGGCACAGCTAATGATCTACCGCTGGAACGAACTATTGATATGTCGGAATTTCCTTTAGGTGATTATGAAATTGAGATAACTCTTACTGATCATAGTGATGATGAAAATGATTTAAACCATCCAGAAACGGAGATGTTTTCTTTCGAATTAAAATCCGCTAATATCATTGCTACACCTTACATCGCAGCCATAGATGAATGTGATGTCAGTGAATGTGATATAGACATTTATGCGATAACACAAGAGTGTGATGTGAATCAGGAACCAACCCAACTTGTAAGATTTGAAAGACTGGATGGCGATGAATGGACAGATATTGGTAATGCTACTCCAGATTTAGCAAGTACTGCCGATGTTACATTATGGAAACTTTCATTTAATTATGATGAATACTATGGTGAAATTGCTGATCATAATATCAGAGCAGTGAGTTACAGCATGATAAGCGGAAATATTTATGAAAAATATAGTCCCAGTATTATTCCTCAAGACGTTTCCACTCCTCTGCCTATGACTGCCGATTCTGATGCCAGGATCGTGGCAAACAATGTAGCTCTAAGTACTAAGTCAATAA
>JAVCCT010000184.1 GCA_030765325.1 Candidatus Stygibacter frigidus
TATGTTAAAAAGAGTCAACCATTCGGGAGGTCTCCGACCATCCAGAAGGTTTCAGATGGGAGGTCTTTAACAAAGCTAAGTTACCTCCTGGATGGTCGAAAGACCTCCCGGATGGTGACGAGAGATGCACAACAAAATTATCAAAGGCAAGTTATAAATTAATTCCGTGGGGTGCTATTTCAAAATTAACCTTGACAATCTCATACTTTCATACAACTGATAGTTAGTTGTAATTAATCCTTGGAGGTATAATGAAATACATGATTATAATCCTGTTTCTATTGTGTGTAATTATATTAACTGCTGATGGTGAACCCAAGGTGGAATCAAATCCAAATATTTCTCCAGGAAAATATGAAATTGAAGAGCAACTGCTTGAGAAAGAGCCTTTGGAAGAAGAAGAATCGCAGAGCACCGATGATGCGAATTATATTATCTGGGATTCTGAAATTCAGCATCTGGATCACAATTTCTATATTAGAAAAGGTGAAATACTCAAGATCATACCTGGAACAAAGGTAATTATCACTGGTAATTTTACCATCACCATAGAAGCCGGGGGTATGATCAAGGCTTTGGGAAACTTGAAGCAACCCATCACATTTGCTGCTGATTATGACAATGACCTTAATTTTGGCGAATCAAATCGGGGAACCAGCCTTGAATACTGGCAGGGTTTCAAATTCCTCGCTGGTGGCAATAAGGATGATATCAGCAGATTCTCCTGGTGTAATTTTCCCCGCACTCAGGCAGATACCGGTGACAATAAAGGTAATTCAGAGCCTCATAACCAGAAATTATTTGTAGTTGAAGGTGATTGTTCACTGCTTTTCAATAATTGCCAGTTTACAGATAATGATTTTCTTGAAGAAGATTTTTTCTATGTCAAATACAGCAATATTGAGTTCATTAATTGCATTTTCAAAAATAATAATACCGGTCTGCAGCTCGAGAATTCCTTTCTTACGCTTTATAATACGACTATAGCTAATAATGAATATTTTGACCTGAATCTCTACCGGGTAGATACTTCAATTGATAATTGTGCATTTATAGATAACCAGAATATCAATCTTCTAATCCGCCAGAAACATAATATCAGCATCAGAAATTCCAATTTCACTAATAACCGCAATCCTCAAAAACCCCTGATTACGGTTGATGACCTTAAAAAGGCAAGTTTTGAAAATACGCGTTTTACGGATAATAGCAGTCTTGCTATCCAGTGTAATGATTCTGATCTTAATCTCACCAGATGTCTTATCACCCGGCATTCTCAAAAACCCGCTCTCTATTTCAATTCCAAAACCGGTAAAAAAGTGACTTCTCTGATCAATTGCAATATCACTGATAATCAATCACCAGAAAGTATCTGCCAGTTAGGAAGTAATATCATTCTCATTGTGATCAATTCCATTCTGATGCATAATGCTCTGCCGGAATTCAAGCTGATTGATCCCAGTCAGAATACTGCTTTTTATGCCTTTAACTCTGTTATCTCCCAAAATAATTCTATCATTAATGATCACAATGGATTAAAAACTTCCTGGAATAGTATTATTGAACCACAAACTATTTCTAATATGCATGATTACCGTTTGATAGACCAGGGTTGGGATAAATATTCCAACGGTGATAACCTGATCTTTGAATATTCACCATCACAATATACAGGCACAGCCCCAGACATCGGCTTTTATGAACAATGATTATAAGTTGACTTACGAATGGCTTGTCGTGCCGGAGCAACGTGTAGGCTGATACCTTCGCAATGGATGATCAGCTAATCCTTCCCCTTTCCCCGTAAAACCTTAAGCGGAATTGATAAATTCAGATCACTCTCAGTCTGATCTGTCCAGAGTGCGGAAAATATCCTGGCTACCTTTTGGAATGGACTATTAGGATCAGATTTATGCTTTTCATAGAACTCAATATCTTCTGCACCAGGCTTTTCATTTCCTTTAAAGTGTGCCATGAATGCCCGGGCATAATAGGGTGCCACAATCTTAGTCTGCTCCTCAGTTAAACCATTATGGCTTTTCAGAAAAAACGATTCCAGTTCCAGAAGTCCTTTCCAGACTCTTTCACTCGCCCATGTTCTGAAAGGCTTTTCTGAGCCATAATCAAAATCTATATCTTCGATATACACCGTTTCAACATCCATTTCTTCAGGCTTAAGAGTTAATAATCTCCAGGCAAATGGTACTGAGGTAAGGGCAGCAGTTTCTATATCATAGATCGTGTGTTCATCAAACCTGGCACTACTCACATCCTGGGCATGCAAATGCCCCGTAAACACAAATTCAAGTCCTGCTTCAGCAAGCCTTTTACCGACCTCCTGATAGTCTTTCACCAGAAAAGCTACGAAGGTTTCCCCCTGATCAAGAAAATGTTCCACCACTCCGTGATGCATCACGCCTATCATCCTTTCACCTTTAACTACTGCATCTCTGATCAAGTTTTCTGCCCATTGCAAAGTGCTTTCGGTCAATACTCCATTGGGAATGGAATTTTTCTTATGAAATCTATATTGATTAGCATCCAGTGTGATTATCTTCAATCCTGGTTTGATCTCTGCACAATATGAAAGGGTAGTCCTATCTCGGGAAAATGCCTGCCTGAAACCATAATCGTAATATATAGTCTCAAATTCCCTTGGTGTCACGGTCTCAATCCTCTCCGGGATATCTCTAAGAAAACTATATGCCTGAGGATTATTTATATCATGATTTCCGGGAGTGATAAATACTTTGATGCCATTAGCTTCAAAAACTCTTAAAAAGCCAGCCAGTTCCTCATGCGAAAGCTTCTCTCCCTCATTTGATACATCTCCAGCCAAAATTACAAATTCGATCTCTGATTTCACCATCTGGTGTATCGCTTCTTTGATAACTGCTCCACTCTCCAAAGTCAATTTGGCATCCTGCTTAAGATAAACCTGATATGACAAACTTTGCTGATTAATAAGCGATACTGAAAAATAATGCATATCAGTCATCACGGCAAACATGGTGTGTGTTTTATCTTTAGGGTGTATTTTTCTTACCGATAATGCCGCCATTAACATTACAATCGAAAATAGTATTAAAACCACTATCATAATTTTCCCCAGAACTAATATTTACTCATATTTTTCTAATTTCATCGATTATTTGTATCTGAGCCATTTAAAGGCTTCCTTCAAGGATGGTTTTTTGCCATACATCAATATTCCCACGCGATATATGCGTGAGACAAGTTTGAATAGGAAAAATATACTCGCAGCCAGAATAGCCACCGATAAATATGCACCTGAAGGCATCACAGGGTCACTGACTGCAATCCTGCAAAACATCACCACAGGCGTAAAGAATGGAAAGAGTGAAGCCCAAAAGGCTGCTGGTGTGTCAGGATTTTTGGCAACTGATATCATGATAAAAAATCCTACTATATTCAACATGATGTTAGGCAGTAGGAATTGCTGTCCTTCTTCTTCGGTATTCACCATCGCCCCCACTCCGGCAAAGAGTATGGCAAAGATCGCATAACCCATCAGGAAGAAAAACAGAAAGAAAAGCAGCATAGGAATTGATAAATGCAAATTCTCCATGATGCTCATAAATTCACCCTGAGGTAAACCGGCCTGGGTTAGTAATGAAGCTCCATAGTGGGCTACGATAAATATAAAACCTCCAAATACAGCTAATTGCGTTACACCGGTGAAACTGATCCCAATCAGCTTACCCAGCATTAATTCTCCTGGTTTGATGGTTGAGATTATGGTTTCTGTTATCCGCTGGCTTTTCTCTTCTATCACGCTTCTGGTTACGGACTGTCCATAAGTCATGATAAATATCATCAGAAAATAGGAAAGCAGATAGGTCATCAGATAGTTTGATGCACTATTCTTACTCACTTCTCCTTTCTCAGTCACCTGCGCACTCACCATATTCACCCAGCCCTGGTTGATTTCATCTCTGATCTCTTCAGCGGGATAACCTTTCTTTGCCAGACGTAAATTTGCCACCTGACGCGATATCGCTCGACTGAATGACCTTTGTTCCTCAAAATCTCCCACATTTCGCGCTGCATAATAAGCCGTCCTATTCTCC
Organism: Candidatus Stygibacter frigidus; assembly: GCA_030765325.1. GTDB lineage: Bacteria > Cloacimonadota > Cloacimonadia > Cloacimonadales > TCS61 > Stygibacter > Stygibacter frigidus. Next base: position 4,092 of record JAVCCT010000184.1, read on the forward strand.
ACTATATCGGCTGGAATCAGCACATAACCATGATATTTCTTATTATTGATATCTTTCTGTAATTCTTTGATCAATTCATCTCTGCTCTCACCATTAGGTTTCAATTCTTCAAAAATGAACTTCGGCTCCCCGGTTTTTAATGTGTCTGAAAGGTTTGCTGCAAATTCTGCAAAAATCACCCCTGTCTCATCGATTATGGCATATTTCCTGGTGGAAGGCTGAAAAAACTTTCCAAAGAGATATACTCCAGAAAATATCAATGTTATGATCAATGGAAAAAGTATGGTGCCTATGATAAATCCTTTAGTTCGAACCCGGGTAACATATTCCCTCTGGATAACGGCAATTACTTTTTTATTTAACATCACTCACCCCCCATTTCCGAGCCTGACACTACCTGGATAAATATATCATTTAAAGATGGCTCCACTATCTCAAACTTACTTACTCGGTAGCGACTGGATACCTGCTTCAAAAGTTCCTGAGGATCAGCATCCGGCTTCATTTGTATTTCTATAAAATTACCAAAATCATCAAATTTATCCACCAGCTCAGACTCCCGTAAATATGCATCATCCCCTTCATAATTAAGATGAATATTCTTTGTCCCAAAACGCTGCTTCACTTCACTAAGTTTACCACTGAGAACTTCTTTACCCTTATTAACCAGTAATATCCGGTCGCAGAGTTTTTCCGCACTATCCATGGAATGGGTCGAGAAGATGATTGTCTTGCCTTTCCGCTTCATTTCCATGATTATATCTTTGATGATATTCACATTAATAGGGTCTAATCCCATAAATGGCTCATCAAGAATGATCAAACTGGGATCGAACATAATAGTGGCAATAAATTGCAGCTTCTGTTGCATGCCCTTGGAAAGCTCTTCCACCTTCTTTTTCTTCCACTCACCCAAACTCATCCTGTCCAGCCAATAGTCAATTGCCTTACTGGCTTCAGCATTTTTCATTTCTTTGAGCTTTGCCAGAAATAGAAGCACTTCCTTAACTTTCATTTTCCGATATATTCCGCGCTCCTCAGGCAAATAGCCGATGGTATTATTTATTTCAGATATCTTTGAATTTCCCATCACAGATATGCTGCCGCTATCGGGAACTATTATATTCATAATCATCCGAATGGTAGTTGTCTTCCCCGCCCCATTAGGACCCAGGAACCCAAATACATTTCCAGCTTCCAAATTAAATGACAGATTATTCACCGCTGTCACATCTCCAAAACGCTTATAAATATTCTTTATTTCAAGGATTTGCATGACACCTCCCTTTCATTGTCATCATGTTAATTATTATCTCATAATGTCAATAATTAAAATATTTCCGACAATATTTCTCCCAGCTAAGTCAGGAGTTATGAACGGTACTCCGGATGTGACTTCTGGACGACAGTTTAAATTACCCAGCCCCTGCCGGATCCCAGAAGTCCTGTCCGAAATACGTTCAGAACTCCTGTTATCCTTACTTTTGCATTACATTACATTCCTCTGTGTTCTTTGTGACCTCTGTGGTAAAAATATTCTCTTATATTACATTTCCGGTCTTACGAATTACCATTGTTTATGATTTTACTTGACTATAATATGGGCGTGGGAAGTCATATTTTATAGGAAGGTGAATGATGATGAAATTGAATAAATTATTTATAACTATAGTGCTTATGTGGGCTGCCAGCCTGCTAATGGCAGTGCCGATCTATAATATCCAATTTACAGAAGATGCTGGAGATGGGACTTATCCTTCGCAATATGAAAATCAAAACGTAAGTTTGAGCGGGATTGTTACCTGTAATAATTATAATGGAGATAAATATGTGCTCAGTTATCCTGAGGGTGGGATCTGGAATAGTGTGCTGATTTATAATGAGGGTAATTTTGATCTGGGTGATGAAGTGGAACTTAATGGAACTGTGGATGAATATTATGGTTATACGGAAATCCAGGATGCCTGGGGTGTGAATCTGCTTTCCACCGGTAATGCTGTGCCGGAGCCTGTGGTGATAACGACCTCTATGCTTGCCTCCGGTGAAGCTTATGAAGGGGTGCTGGTAAGGCTTAATAATGTGACGGTCGCATCTGCACCGGATGACTATGATGTATATACAATCAATGATGGCAGCGGGGATTGTAATGTGAATGTATTTTGCCTGCAGCTTGATGAATATGGCTTTGATCTGGAGGAAGGTATGCTGTTTGACAGCATCACGGGAGTAGTTACCTTTAGTTATAATGAGTTTCATATATTGCCGCGTATGCCGGAGGACATTGTGCTTTCCAATGACCACCTTGCTTTCAGGATACCTGTAATAAATTCTGATACTGAAACAGAAATCCAGGTTCTCATCCGTTTATCTTATACAGGCAATGATACCCTGATCTCCAGTTTTGAGTTTACGGTGGTCTATGACCCTACAATATTGGAATTTCAGCAGGTGGAGACCAGTGAAACTTTGCTGGAAAGCAGTGCACCTGAAGTTACTTATGATAATGATTCTGTGACAATATCCAGTACACAAGAGATGGCTATAAGCTCTGGGGGAGTATTTGCTTATCTGGAGTTTTATACACTTCAAGAAGGATTCAGTCCGCTTAATTTCAGTGATTTTCAGTTAAATGGAGAAGCATTTGAGGGTTACATGAATGGCAGCGTGACCTGTCAATCTATCCCGAATACGATTGCTGATGAACTCACAGTGATTCAACGTCCCATACTTTCCGTGCCGGAAATAGTGGTGGGCGGAGAAGATTTTGATATCATCTGCCATGCTCCGGAGGAAACCCAGAACTGGCAGGCAAGATTGAACTGGGAAGATATTGAGCTGGAGCTGCCTTTGACCAGTGAAATTTATGATACTGAAACGCAGATGTGGACATTGACGGCAACTACTTCGGATGCTGATATTGAAATATATACCACTTATGACCTGATAGTTAGTGCTGACCAGATGGAAGAAGACCGGACAGTAAATTCAGTATATCTGATCCCCTATTATAAGGATGATTATTACTTTGTACATATCACAGATACGCATCTGCCGGGTCACACCTTCTGGGGTAATGACATCGGAGGAGTTGATTATACGGAAATTGATGATCTGAGGTTGGTCATAAATACTGTAAATATCATTCGACCGGAATTTGTTTTGCTAACTGGTGATGTGGTCAATGAAGGCGAATTAGAAGGATATAATGACAGGTATCAATATTCAATAGCCAAAAACCTGATCACAGAGTTTGATGTTCCGGTATTTATCACTTCCGGCAATCATGATATTGGCGGCTGGAATGATACATTACCGCCAGATGGTTCATCCCGGCTTAACTGGCATCGCTTCTTTGGCTGGGAATCTCTGGAAGAACCTCCCGCAGGTGGTTTATACACGCAAAACTATACCTTTCAATATGATCAGGTGCTCTATATTGGTATGGAAGCTTATATAAATTATGATAATTATCTGCCCTCGATCTTTGGTGATTCCAGCTTCACAGGCAGGCAGATGAACTGGCTGAGTGACCAGCTGGCAAATACTGATGCTCTTTCCAAGGTCATGTTCTATCATTGTGATTTTGATTATGAGATCAATCTATCTAATCTGGGCGTAGATATGGCACTCTGGGGGCATATTCACTCCAATGAGGGCAATATCAACACGTATCCCTATAATCTGGCAACAGCAGCCGTATGTGATGGTAATAGTGCTTTTAGAGTGATACAGGTAACTGATAATGAAGTGCATCCCCAGGCGACCATGTATGCTCATGATGGAGTGGAGCAGGAATTTCAAAACCCCAATTCAGGACTTTATGCCCAGAATCAAGTGGATGTGAATAATCCTTTTAACTTTGATTTCAACGAGTCATTAGTTGTATTCAAAATGCCCCATGCCGAAAGCTATCAGATCAATACCGGGAGTATTGAATATATACATGATACAGGTATGTATAGTGAAGTAACCGTTAGATTTGATCTACCATCACTTTCAACTCAGCAGATCACTATGGAAGCAGTGAATTTACATAATAATGCAGATATTCTACCAGCCAGACCACAGATGAATATTTACCCAAATCCTTTCAATCCAGATGTACATATATCATTTGAGCTTGAACAGGAATCAGAGGTAGTGATCTCATTATATAATACTCGTGGTCAAAAGATAGAAACGCTATATAGAGCAATCACAGCAGCAGGAAAACACAGCAGCAGCTGGAGTGATAAAACGGGTAAATTGAGTTCGGGAATATATTTTATTTCAATGGAGACGCCAGATCATACTATAACCAGGAAAGTTTTAATGATGAAATAGAGAGATTTTAAAAAGGGTAAATCTCTGTTTATTTATTATCTATGAGTATTTTAATTGCTTCTAAGACTTCATTCATATCAATCGGCTTCATGAAATAAGCAATGGGGTTTACTTTATCTGCTTCCATTCTTAAATTTTCGTCAGAATAGCCGGTCATGAACATTATGGGGATTTTCTGTTCAGCACTTATTATCGTGGCAGCTTCAATTCCGCTCATCATTCCCTTCAAATTTATATCCATCAGAATTAAATCCGGCTGATCTTTTTGGGCGGATTTAACGGCTGCTTCTCCTGATGATACTATGTTTACAACCTGATATCCTCTCCTCATAAAAAACACTTCAAAGCGCATGGCAATGATCACTTCATCTTCAACTATTAATATCTTTAGTTTATCATCCATATTTTAATTTCCCTTAAAATATTCCTCTTCAAATCTAATCTCAAAGCCAAATCCACCTTCAAGATCAAATCTTATCTGACCTTGTAATTGATTGGTCGATAACTTTTTTACCAGCAATAATCCTAAATTTATATCCTTATCAAAATCAAATCCCTTTGGAAATCCACAACCATTATCTCTGTAGATCAGATGGATCAGATTTTCTTCTTTAAATAAACTAATTTGCATTTCACCTTCGGACCTATCTTTAAAGGCATACTTCAAACTATTTGATATCAGTTCATTGATGATCAATCCGCAGGGTATGGCAGAATCAATCTGCACTTCTATTGATTCCAGATCAGTTACAATATTAATTTTCTTATCTTTGGGATTGTTGCTCTGCAGTAAAAGCTGAGAAAGTTCATCCAGATAATTTCCCAGATCAATTTGAGACAGGTTTTTTGATTGATACAGCTTGTGATGAACCATAGACATCGTTTGTATCCTATTCCCCATCTCGTGGAATGTTCGGCGCACATTCTCATCATCATTGCTCATAGATTCCAGATCAAGCATGGCACTGATCACCTGCATATTATTTTTCGTGCGGTGATATAGCTCGCGCAGCAAAGTGCTCTTTTCTGCCAAAGCGTGCTCTAATTTACTTTCATTCAGTTTTACTTTGGTTATGTCATAATTAATACCAATCATCCGAGATGCTTTTCCTGATTCTCGAATAACCAGGGCAAATGCTCTTAAAAAATGAATACTGCCGTCAGTCCATATCACGCGGAATGCTGTGTCAAAATCTTTTTCTCCAGCAATAGCTTGCTGAACTGCCTGATTAGCTGCTTCAATATCTTCAGGGTGAATACCTTTTTCCCAGGCTTCATAATCACTGCTGAATTGAAATTTTGCTATGCCATATAACTGGTACATCCTATCATCCCAAATTAGTATATTGTTTTTTATATCAAATTCCCATATACCAATGTCTGCTGATTCCACTGCCAGAGTCAATCTGGTTGACATGCTTAAGAGCCTGTCTGCATCAGCTCTTTGTTTGGTGATATCTATCAATCCGAGTAATAAATATTTTACTCCTTTTTCCTTATCCCTCATTATATTTACATAAACCTGCACGAATATTATCCTGCCGTCCTTATGTACAATCCTTTTCACAAAGTCTTTCTTTTCCCATTTTTCTTTCTGAGACTGATTGATATATTTCTGTTCCATTTCCAGATCTTCCTGATAAGTGAGATCCTGAAAATTCAATTCTTCAAACTCTGCCTGACTATAACCGGTAATTTCACAATAGGTCTTATTCACTTGGATATGATCATTATTTTTAGTTAATTGTGCAAACCCTATTGCAGATTGCTGAAATAGTGTTTTGAATAGTAATTCACTCTCTTTCAATTCATTCAAAGTGTTCATCCGGTCTGTAATATCAGTACTCACGCCCACCATTCCTATTGGATTTCCTGCTTCATCATTCAGCAATTGAGTGCGAGTATGATAATATATCTTCCTGCCTTTATCAGTAAAGTTGACTATATTACCACTCCATTTGCCATCAGCAAGTGTCTGTTGAATTATGTCCTGCTGGCTGGCTCCATTTTCAGGATCATCTCCATAAAATGTCACATTACTTCCGATCAATTCAGAGTGGGATTTCTTAAATGTCCGGCATTCTGCTTTATTCACATAGGTAATATTACCCTCCAGATCAGTAGCTGTAATGGCATCTTCTATCTTATCTAAAAGCATAGCCTGGAATTCCAATTCTTTTTTATAATTATTTTGCTCAGTTACATCTTTTATAAGGAAGGAATATCCCTTTATTTGATTTTGGACATCATAATAGGCATTGAGATGAATTTCACCCCAAAAACTGCTTTTATCTTTCTTTCGTAATTCCTGATTGGGTAGTATGATATTGCCTTTTGCTAAATATTCAAGCAAGTTGTTCTTTTCCGGAAAGAGAATTTCTGCATTTTTATTTCTGACGAAATCTGCAGAATAACCAAAAAGCGTGAGAAATTCTCTATTTACCCACATTATCTTATGCTCCGCATTTATCAATACTACAGGATCAGGAAGAAAATCAAAAAACTTATATGCACTATGAAGTTCATTACGTAGTTGTACTATTTCTTTTTCATAATCTATTTGTGTTTCTTTATCCACTAAATCTCCATAAAATAATTTTCTTAAATTTCTATAATAATTTTATATTTTTGGATATAATGTCAATAGATAAATTCTGCTAAAGCTAATATATCCAGTTAACTCAGTCCTCAATTAAAAACCCAGCCACTGCTGGGCTTCATGCAGAGCCTCTTCGGGTACGCGATGTCCACCCTCAAATTCATGGAACTTTACATCATAACCCATTTCTGTTAGCTTCTCCTCAGCAAATTTGCCTTCCTTAAATTCCACCTTATTATCCTCATTACCATGAGCAATAAATACCTTCATTTCTTTTGCGGAGACAATATCTTCATCAGACAGACTGTACATGTTAAGCCAGCCACCAAAACAGATCAATCCCTTATACAAATCATGATAACGGATACCGGTTGTATAAGTCAATCCACACCCTTGAGAAAATCCCAGCAAATACACACCATCAGTTTTATACTTATCCATCAATGACCGCGTTACATGCTCTACATATTCTTCTGTTTTCATTTCTATCTGCTGATTGGTTTCTTCATCATCAGTCCAGGTAAACCAGCTATTACCGGCATCATTTCCCTGGCTGAAGGAATAAAAAGTCTCAGGACAAATTAGAATCATGTCTTTTGCCTCAAATTTCTGCCAGATATGAATGAAATTAGTAGCTGTATCACCATAGCCATGAAGTCCGATTACAAGAGGATAACTTTTCTCCGGGTCATAATCATCCGGTAGGCGCACATAAGTCTTGCTATATGCTTCAGATGAAAACCACATTTCCTTTACAGCAGGATTTTTCTTCTTTTCCAGATATCTTTGCAGACTGTCCACCACTGTAGTATATTCCACACTTTCTCTTACCTTGTCAAAATCCGGGTCAGTAGTGATATGATCATAATTTTCAAAACCGTTCCTGATGGAATATTCCAGAAACTTTGCTGCCAATCTCTCATTACCTATGATGCCATAACAGCAGGCAAGATTATACATCGCCTGACCATTAGTGATGTTATACTGCAAGCCTTCCAGATAGATATCTGCGGCTTTTTGATATTCTCCTGCCTGATATGCTTCCCAACCCTTCTGCCAGTATTCATTAAGGTTCTTATCCAAAAATGCGCCAGGTTCTCCTGCTCCCTTTCCCAATAATCCACCTACCATTAAAACGATAATAAATACTAATAATAATCTTTTCATGTTATTCTCCCAAATTATTGATTTGGAAATTCTTCTATTAATTCTACCACATACTGCAATATTAGTGATGCATCATAGGAATCTATCACGCCATTACCATCCACATCTGCCCATTCAAAACGCCATTCTTCCCAGGGCAGGGGATCTTCATCTGCAAAATAATTTATCCCTGCAACATTCATTAAGATTATAGAACTATCAAAAGCATCTACTTCATAGCTGTTATCTACATCTCCCAGAGAGGGTACCAGCAAAAATGCTCCTTTTGCATTTAACTTGCCATAGCCCCAACGGTCATTAGGCACAGCTCCCGTTTGGGCATCTGTAAATGCAGTAGCTGTTAATCTACCAATAAGTTCGGCTGGCTGTAGATCAGGAAAGCGATCAAGTATCAAGCCCATTGCTCCTGCTGCATGCGGAGCTGCCCCACTGGTGCAGCATAGACTGGAATATCCGGTTGAACTGGCTGCATTAGTAGTATAAGCATTTGTAGGTGCTGTTAATTCAGGTTTGTTAACTCCATCAGGAGCTCCTTTGCTGCACGAAGAATAAATACTGCCATTGGTTTTGTCATGTGCTCCCACGCATATCGTTTCTGCTCCGCAGGCAAAAACATTTAAGGAATAAGCTCCCTGATAGTAGTTCTCAAAATTTGCATTATAACCCACTCCAGCTATCCAGCCCCACCAGTTACCACCAGCATCATCTAAATTCTCATCAGGTATCTCCAATTCTATTGTCCAATTATCTCCAGCGGTCATTGTGCCATATTCATCAGATACGACCAGTTCCAGATAGGGATTCCCTAAGCTCGTTTCTTCATGTGAAATATAGAGTCTTCCGCCTGGAGTATCAAATATTTCTTCTGCCCCGGGAGTCACGGCACCATAAGA